>CANBDX010000028.1 GCA_947367315.1 uncultured Bacteroidales bacterium
GGCTATACCTTCAACGGGTTTATCAAATACCGGGAACACAGCCAGCACGATAGCGTAGCATACCAGCGCATGGAGCAACCCATCACTTGCCACCCACTTAGCAAAGCCTTTGATTTTTTCGATTATCTTCTTCATATACTTACCAAGTTATTCTACTACACAGTTGTACCTGTTGCATCCACCCACCCATCCAGAGAAGGCTTGGCATATATTATTTTGTGCAAGTTCATATCATAGAACTCTTGACCTTCATAACTTATTGTAGGTCTTTTTGTTCCTCTTTCAAGCACCACTGAGGTGAAGTTGTGAGGCGGGCAAACTGCATCTTCCACATCATAGAAGTACAAGTGACTGACAACATAGTTCTGATTATTGTCAAGATTGCTATTGATGCTTACATGATGATAATCAAATGTTGTTTCAATCGGGAAATACTGCACAAACTCATAAACTCCTTCCTCTAACTGCATTGCACCTAAGACGTTGTTAGAGAAGAAGTAAAGTGCAGCATTGTCTTCACCGAAATAAGTAATGGCTATATTAGGAGCAAGGGATGCCTTGTTCAATACACGAACAACCATATACACCTGTATCATCTTCTTATTAGGGAAGAATGATGACAACTCTTCTTTTGTAAACCAGATTGCTTTTCTGTTACCTTCGCCATAATAGTATAATGGTCTATTTTTATATTGACCAAAATACTTGCAAGTTCGCTCATTATCATTGGCATAGTTGCGCCTCGCATCTTCTATATTGTAGTTATAGTCAGATGGATTAAATTTCTGGACAGAATGCTGCTGGTTGAACATTTGCTTTTTATTCGGATTGAAGTACAATGCTTGAATAGGAGCTATTATTGAATTTACTCCTCTTCTATTGCAATATTCAACATTAACCATATCGTTGCCATAATTACTCAATGTAATAATAGCACTATACAAGTTGTCTCCTTCCGTATCATTAGGATGATTATACAATCTCAGAATGTCTACATTGACCATTCCTTCATTATTGACAATGCAACAATCTACACCTTGAGCATCTCGTTTGTCCATTAGGACATACCCTGCTGATGTATGATTATATGAGCGAGCATAAAATGACATATAAGCAGATGTGATTTCAAGTCTTGATTTGTAATTATACAAAGAACCTCTGACATATACAGGCTTGCCCATAGATATTGTCGCAGTCGAGCTAATTCCGTCTAAGTTATTAGTGACAAGATAAGACAATGACTGACCATCTGCGGCAACTTCCTTGACTCCAGAGGAATGAATGAAGAAGTTAGACCTTCCATCACCTTCAGAATAATACTTGTTTATCTCTCCTGTTGTATTAGCGACTATTGCGCCCACGCAACTATTATAAGATGTTGCAAGATTAGATATTCTAAAGTCATAACATCCATTAACGATCAAGCCGTAGTTACAACTTAGAATATGCACATTATATCCCGTAACCATGTTAGGCATGCCCATTGTGTCACCAGTAAAAAAAGAAGGGCTTAAAGGATTGCCTCCTTTGTATTTCTGCGTAGAGATATACATTCCTATATTGCAATCTTTAATGTAAAGTTTGTCAAACACAGGATTTTCACAAGCATATTGCAGAATACCAACTTCGTTAGCTCCTGTAATATAGCAATTATATAGATCAGTAGAGCCATACAAGTCGATATGCTCTATGCAATACGCAGCCTTGTGACGAGCATTGATAAACACATCGTACATTTCTGACTTAGCAGCATCTCTATGATAAAATATTCCTTTTACCAATTGAGTGAATGCACCTTTCCCACCTTTTGCCGGAAAGGAAACTTGCATAGGAGCAAAATTGTCGCTTGCGTAAAAACCTGTGATCTCGTTATGATGGGCTGCTCTTCCCTTTATTACTTTGTTGTAAGCCAACTCTACAGGGGAGTTCATGTAGTATGCTCCCGACACCTCAATAATTGGGAATGCACTATCCATTGCCTTTTTAATAATTGGACTATTATCAAACTCAGCTCCTTCTGTTGCTCCCCACCATGCAAGGTTTGCAGTAAGATTATTCCATGTCCCTTCTAAAGTGCAATTATCTACAATATGGGATGCTGTTGCACTTATCGTGCTATTACTTCCTAATATAGTACCATTTGCCAATTTGCCACCCAAGAAATAAAGTGTAGAGTTTTTTGGGAGATTAAGTCTTGCCCCACCCAAATCAAAATCATAGCGAATCTCATATATAGTATTCGCCTTTGTAACCTGCTCTGCAAATGTCTTATTCTTACGAAGGATAACATATCCCATGCCATTGGATGCAGGTCTATCCTTGAGTTTAAGCAGATTACTCTTGGATGTAATATCTTCCTCATCGGGAGCATTGGTCACATCACCATTAATAACAATAGGTTTAATTGATTCAACCCTTGCCGTAATGCCATTCACTTCCACCGATAACTCGGTAAGTTTCGCTTGGATCTCACTGTCGTCGTAGCCGGACGGACCCTGTGGGCCGATAGGACCTTGCGGACCTTCAGGGCCTTGCGGGCCAGCCGGGCCGATAGGGCCTTGCTCTCCCTTCGGTCCACGAAGCGCTGCGAATGCCACATCACCCTCAAGCAATACGGAATCCGTCACCACGTCACCACCTACGTCCGGAGTTTCTTCGCATGAATGGTCTACCAGCTTGAACGCCTGACACGTGTCTACAGTTACCATCCCTTCCTTGCCTGCGTTCATCGTAAGCACCAGCTCATACGCGCCGACGTGCTTCTGATCTTTACCGAGGAAGGTCCATTCAATCGTATTGTCTGACACCTTCCAACCCTTTGCAACCTCACTGCCGTAAGAACTGCGGACAATCAAGTTTAACTCCTTGCCTGCCAGCTCATACGGCTGTCTTTCTTCGCCCACCCTTGTGAAGATGGACCACAGGACTTTAAAATCCTTTCCTTTGCGTATTGCTCTCATATCGTTTAATTATTGCCACATTGTTTCGTATCTCTCATACTCGCGCAGGACTGCCCCTTCAATCACTCCACGTAGGTAGTCAAATGAGCCGCTTTGCATAAAGTGTTCCTTGCCCTTCCATACCCATATCACGCGCGGGTCTAACAAGTGCGGATTCATAATCGTTCCGCTTATCAGGTTGTTCGGCTTGCTGTAATAGCATAATAGCTGCTTATGTATCAGCACCGGAAGCTGCACCTCATCTCCTTCTTCCTCGTCTCTCCACTTCCACTCGGGCGTCGGTTCGTACACGTCCCCATTCTTGCGGAATATGCCGTTTTTGATAAATACAGGAAAAGCGACGACGTTTAACGCTGGACCCAGCTCTGGCGCTCTGGATAACATTACATTGTTATTCTCGTCATAGATCGTGCGCAACGTGTTCTTCTCTGCAAGGCTTTGTTCGTTGGATTTTGTAAATGAAAGTTTCAAACTCACATACGGGCCGTCTGCTGTGAAGTCCCCTCCTATTTTCCATTTAGGCACTATGCTTGTAATAAATAGCGTCAGCGTTCCATGTACGTTTAACGCATCAGGGAAAAGGATGTCCATTTCAATCACTCCATCCTCAAACAACAATTCCAGAGAACTCGAAGACGTTTTCCACTCTTTGCCATCGTAGTAATACTCTGTTCCTTCTGCGGTTGTAAAATTTAAACTTCCTTTAATACTGTAAGCATCGAGGAAATACGGGTTTACTGTGCTTAGAATAGTGTTTCTTGCTAATTGAAAGATTGCGCCTCGTTCTATCTTCAGCTTTAAGTCATAACCATATATAGGCTGGCTATACCATATTAACCTTTGAGGGCTGTTGTCCAGTCCCATTGCTATACACACCTGATCAGCAAGGCTTTCCTCCATCCTCGCACGATATGCGAAGTGATTAAAAAATAGCGTCTTGTTCTCTTCGTTTCCCCATCCTGTTGCAAGTTTCGTCTCATTTGCTATCGGATGCACTTTTACCAATTTTGAAACAAGATTGCCAGCACTATTCGGCGAAAGTGTCGTATATGTATATGTGCTTCCGAACTGATCCTCAGCAATCACTCCCGCTTCTTTGCCTTCTTCCAGATCATAGCTGACTCGTTCCTCTATACTCTTGACTGCCGGCACAAGCTCGCGCGTTGCGTATGCCTCAAAGACTGGCGTAACGTGTGGCAAATAGCCGTAATCCGCGCGTCCTTGAAGCGGCAACTTTCTCAGCGGGCAAACACTTACAAGGTTGTATCCAGTATAACGCATTACCAAACCATAGGAATAGAGCGTTTCCGACACTGCATCGTACCACGTCTTATCCTTAAAAGCTGCTATATTGATATACGTCTGTTCTGCATCCACCCCCGCAGCCTGCGGCCACTCGTTCTCCTGCTCCTCTCCGAACCAACCAAGGCGCATAGGGCTTTCTATCTTTTCCCACGCTTGCGTGATAAGTTCGTACGGCGTAATCATCCCAGCACCATCTCCTACCGCGTCAAAGTCGAAGTCCTGAAGATGGCCTATATTATCGCGTGCTGTGATTGACACCACGCCATGATATTGCAGCGTTTCCGTGTAACTATCCGGCGTTACATAGCCGCCCCACATCATGGTAAACTCGTTGTCGCTTCTGCGCTTTCCAAGCAGGCACACCTTCCACCCGGTTGCATCGGCTGTGTAGAACTCCTCCCAGTCTCCACACTTGAGAAACGCCTCGTTTCTTTCCGGTGCATCCACCACGCTAAAGGTAAGCGAGGTTTTCACTATTGGCGCGTCTACGTCCTCGCCCTGCCCCTCGATGTCAAGGCGTAACGATGTAAGGACGTCCCCTATCTCTTTATCCACAAGAGGCGCATCTCGATAGCCTACCTTCTTGTAGATTTCAAGGCGTATGATTGTGTCCTCGTCTCTCTGCGGGATGTTCTTGTAATATGCTAAGTCGTATCTCATGCCGTTATCTTCCCCAGTTCTTGACTGTCTTTTTACCCGACAGCACGATGTCACTTCCTTTGATCTTTCCTTCTACGTACACGGTCAGCGTGCTTTCGTAGTTCTGCACGCCAGCGCTTGTCGATGCTCCTGTATATGCCGCCGTAGATGTAGCGCCACCACCACTCGCAAGCGCCTGAATACCCGAACGCATAGCCGAACCGACTGCCACCAACGCCACACCCGCCGCGATTGCTCCTGCTCCTTGTAGGCTTTCGAGTGACTTCTTGAACGCTTCCACGCCGACACCCTGCGCAATGAGCATTTCTCCGAGCTGAATTGCTGTGTCTGCAAACGGCTGCAACAATGCGCTCGCAATGGCTCCGGCGTTTGCTCCTTCAAGGCCGACAAGCATGTCGGTAATAGCCTGCAAGCCGTTACTCATTGACGACACAATGCTATCGGTAAGAGCAGCGTTTAAGTCTCGAACCCTTTGCAGTTCTTCTTCGCGGCTGGTAATAAAATTATCGATGATTTCGTCCGCCGCCGACAGGTCGATTTCCGGCTCGATTTTTAGCGCAGCTTCAAGCTCCGTCTCCAGCTTTTTAGCCATATCGTTTGCAAATGAGGCAACGTCTTTATCCATTGCGTTGTTCGCTTTGGTCAAGTCCTTCATGCCTTGCTTTGCCGCGGCAGCTATTGCGGCTGTCGCTTTCTGGTTGATCAATCCATTTATTACCGACTGTATTTCTCCTGTCCCGCTGTCATACGCTGCCAATGATTCTGCATACTCTATCATTGCCTGCACGAGCGGCGCGGTGTCTTTATCTCCACGCATGTCATTATATACGCGAAACAGGTCAAATAATCGCGTGCCTGTTTTGCCATACACCGCACTATATCCTGCACCTAACGCCCACTGGTTAATATCATTCTGCAAAGCCTTAAATGCGTCAATAGTCGCGTTTTTCGTGCCAACCTTTCCGGCGGCCATTTGTGTACTTAATGCTTGCTGATATTGTGGGTACATTGCCAAAAGTTGGCCGAGCTTATCTGATAACTCTTGATTTTTACCAATATCCACAAGGAACTTGCGCAACTCTGCGCGCACCTGATCATTATCTCCCAGCCCTGTACCTGCTAACCATTTGCCGAGGTGCGCATCCTCCATCCTCTTAGCTTGCGCCTCAATCTGCTTGTATATCGGTTCAATCTTAGCCAAGTAGTCCTGTCCCGCCTTGATACGCTCGTCAAAGGTTTTCGTAGCGTCCTGCATGATAACCTTTAACGCTGCCAGCTCTGAGGACATCGCCGCCCTTTGCAGCTTTATCGAGTTTCCGACCTCAAACTCCGTATCGAGCGCCTTTGTGAACTCTGCCGCTTCTGCTGCGGCCTGCTTCATTCTGCCAAAGAAGTTCTCAAAGTCCCATGACGATACTGCGCTCATGAACGTGTCCCACCTCGCCTTGCTCTGCGACGTAAAGACCGCCCACGCGTCACCCATCTTATTGCTGGATGCGATAAGGTCCTGCGCGAACTTCGTCACCGCTGCACTGATCGCTGCCCATACAGCAAGCGCACCGGCTTTCATCTTTCCGAGTTTACCACCGAAGCCCTCTACTTGCTCCTGTGCTTCCTCCATGCCCTCGTCGAAGTCATCCTTCTTCATGCCGAGCTTTACCCATATATCGCTTATCTTACCCATTGCTGAACTTCTCTCTATCTATTCCGAATATCTCGCTTAGTTTCTTTATTTCCGTTTCGGTTATAGGCTCCATCTCCTTAACCGCTGGCGTATTGCCGCCTTTCTCCCACGGGAACGTGATTATATCCTGTGGCGTCTTTGGCCTCTGCTTCAGGTTCGGCGCAATCCTCCAGTGCATGTATGCCATCCAGCGCAGCTTCTCCCAGTCTCCCTTCTCCGCTTCGTTCCTTCCCTCGACAAGAAGCAAATACTCAGCGTATGGGGTCTGCGCAGCTTCGCGGATGGTCCTGCCACACCTACCTACGAGGAACGCCTGAATAGGCGCGTAATCCATTTCGATGTGGACTTTTTTTTTACATCTTCGCCGCCATCCTCTGCATTTGCCGCTTTTTCGGCGTTTTCCGAGGGTTTCGCCCCCTCGGTGGCGTATTCCTTCAACTCCTTTCCTGTAAGCGCTGCAAGGACGAAATTAACGACCTGCACGAACTCCTGTCCGTTTGCACTCGCCCACTCTACGAAGTCCATGAGTTGCAGCTTACATTCGCCCATCTCCGGAGCGTCAAAACGACGAACCTCCCACGCATTAAGCGCAGCAAGATAAATGAGCTTTGTATAGGCTGAGAACACTTCCGTTGCATTACCCACGTCTGCCTTTATTGCCATGCCCTTCTTCTTAGCTATGGCAAAAAGGGCTGGGGTTGCAAGTAATTCAACCTGCGCCCCGCCCTTCATCTTAATCATGTAGAGCACCTGTATCATAACGCGCTACGCCTGTGGGTAAAGTGTAGGTGCGCCCTTAGATGCGAGGCTCATTGATCGTGTCGCGACTGCGCCCGCATCGTTGGTATCGCCGATGCTCATTATCGAAGCCTCAAAAATCTCGCCTTCGGCTGGAGTGTTGTTGTCTCCCAACTTGCCGACAAACACCTTAACGGTCTGGTCCTGATAAAACGCATTGAGCATTGCTTTCTGCTGCTCGTCTGTGTTATCAGCATACACAGTAACGTCAAGGCTGAACGACTTTTTGCCCGGCATAGTGTTACCCCATGCGCCTGAATCCTTGTCGCTGATGTCGATTGATTCTGCCGTACGGTTCACGCTGTTGCTCTGCTCGCCCTTGAGGGCGGTGTAGGTGTTGCCCGTTCCTGTAACGATGTACACCCTTCTTGTGTTTCCTAATTCTGCCATATCGTTATATTAATCCTTTGTAATTGCCTGTAAAGTATCTCCTTTGTGTCGAGGTTTTCGGTCAGTTCCGTAAGCTGATCGGGAACCACTCCCAGCACATTGAACGTATTTCCAAGAGTATGCCAGTCGCCAGCAAGAAGGCGTGCAAGATTTTCCTCATTCATTGACACCGAATGGCCGTAACTGGTTACGCTCATACTCTCAACGACACACGATACGACCCTCACTCGTCCGTCCTTGTCGGTTGGCGCGTTTTCCGTGAAGCTGTGGACCTCTACGCGAGGATAACCGGCTGTCTCGCCTACTGCTATACCCTTGCGGGCAAGACGGGCGCGTATAGCCTTGTAAACCTCTCCTTGTGAACTCCTGTATATCATAGTGCCTTCTTGATTATCTTGTCAATTATTTGGCTTATCTTGCTTTCGTACTTCTTTACTGCTGGAACGAAGAACGGCTTTGGCCTTGTTCCCTTGCGGTGTATCTTTCTTGCGATGAAGAACGCCGCCCTGTCAAGGTCCTTCCCTTCAGGGATACCTAACTTGCGATGCACCCATGCGCGTAATGAAGTCTCCAGCGTAACGTCTCCGGGCGTCTGCGTCTTGGTAGGACCTCGGCCATACTCCACGTATGCTGCATATCCGTTGTCCTGTTCTGAGCTGAAGAAACCCGCATCGATTGAGCCGTCCTTGTTCTTCTGCACCTTTCCACTCTTGCGGAGGTTTCCGAACGCGATACTGCCGTTCTGATCGAGGTTTACTTTTGCCTCTGCTATTATCTCCAAAGCCGCAGATTGCAACGCCTTGTCAGCTTCTTCGTGAACCTTCTTCGTGACGCGATCCATGTTTGCGCGGAGGCTTTGCAATCCTTCTATCCGCACGTCCATTTTACCTGTCCTCCTGATACCAGCCGCTGATACGAAGGAAGCGCCCGCGGTCCAGTGGTTCCGGCTCTGCAAAGTGGACGTCATGGCCGTTGTATCGTATGCCGTTAAACTCCACCCCCGGAGCGCGTAACTCTATATCCAGACCGATAACGTCCGCCTGCTGAAAGGTCATCAAGGTCTTAGACGCAGACATACGCACCACGCTCGCGTAAACCGACAAAACCTCCACCGCTTCCGAATAGGAGGCGTGGCCATATTCATCGACCACCTTCGCGCTATATGTGAGCGAGATGTTCGTATTGTAACGCCTCGCGCCTTGTGATTCTCTTACAGACATTCCTTCAGTATCTGGTTTAGTTCCCTTGTATCCTTTCCGTCATAGGTTGCTGTCGCGTACTTCAACACTACCGGCATGAGCCTATCGTATTCGCCCGGTATTACCTCGGTTGTGAATACCACCTCCACATATCCGCTTGTGTTTACATGCACGACGTCGCCTCGCTGGCTGTACTGGACCGCTGCTCCTTGCGCGTCTGTCACTCCGGTAACCTTTCCGCCCATATATACGCGGACTTCCCCGTCGTGGTCACTCGCCTTGACGCAATAGGTACCAGCCAACAGCGCCACGTCTGCGAACCTCTGCACCATGCCGAACGCCCTGTTAAGAGCAATACTCAGCAGGTATTCCTGTCCCGCATCCGACACCGCCGCATAACCTTTCAACGCTTCGAGCGCTTCTCCGCTTGGACGGCTCTGTTCTATGACTTCAAGTCGTACCATTTACTCGTCCTCCTTCACTTTCCACAATCCCAACGACACGCAGTATTCAGCTCCGGAGTGTCCGGCCTTCAAAACCTTTTCCTCTCCTACTTGAAGGCCGTCATGAGGCTTTACCACGATGTACGTGATAAAGTCCTCATTCTTGCCATTAATTGCCTTGCGTGCCATCACGACTAAGATTTAGTGATTGCTGTGATTGCTGTTGCCTTGTTCGCAATGTAGATAAGACCGCCCTTGTGGCCTGTCTTTACCTTTGTCTGTGCAGACTTGCGAACATTTACCTTCCATCCGTCAAGGTCTGCATCGCGAGTGATCTCCACCTCTACTGATGGGCGACGGAGTACCTTTGCGCAGCGGTTGTCAGCAACGAGGATTTCAGCCTCTCCCACAGCTGCTGAAGGAAGGATGCGAACAGGTCCGAACATTCCTGTAAGCTGGTTGTAGAGGTAGTCGCCCTGTGCGTTCTTCACGCCCTTAAGCTCTGCCTCAGTTGTAAACGATACGATAGCTACGTTTGCAGCAAAGCCGTTCTTCTTAGCCTGTGCTACTGCGTCAAGGATAAGGTCGCCAACGTTTGCGTTAGCGTATGTTCCTATCTTTGCGAAAGCAGTTGCCTGATTCTTCAAGCCGTAAATCTTCTTCTTAGTTGCTGCTGATGTGTCAGCACCTGCACCGTTCCAAATCTCGCTATCTACCTTGTCGTCGATGAACTCTACAGCCTCGCTCTGCGCCCAGTTGTAAATCTCAGCCATCCAGTCGTTCAACTCGCTTGAAAGAAGAAGTCTGGTTGCGATCTTACCAAATGAACGGATAACCTCATTAGCTGCTACTTCGCTGTCGGTTGCTGCTGCAAGCTCATCTACGTAAGCTGCATTATTTGTAACAGAACCGTCAAGCCATGCTGCCTTGTCGCCGTTTACAATCTCCTCTGGGAACGCTGCAAGAAACGCTCTTGCTACGTGTGGGTTAGAGCCAACGATAGGGTCTACCACTGTGCCGTAAGCTGAAGCACCAACGCCTGTTGCGCCGAGCTTCACTTCCATACGTACAGACGAACCGCCGCGCTTCTCTTCGAACATCTTTTCGATCTTGTCCTTGTTCTCTACGAGTGCAGCTTTCAAAGCCTCTGCGAATGTAGTCTGCTTCTTCTCCTGCATGTTCTTCTGCATTGTCTCGATTACTGCCTGCTGTGCCTTGATAGATGCGTCAAGGTTGTTGATTTCCTCAGACTGCTTTGCCGCAGTCTCCTGTGCTGCTTTAAGCTCAGCACCCATTGCGTTAGCTGCATCCTTGGCAGCCTTCGCCTCTGCCTGTGCAGTCTCAAGTGACTGCTTCAGTTCCATAATTTCCTGCATATCTTCCGATTTTAAAAGGTTTTCATTTTTCGCGTCAATGAGTACGGCCTCCGGGTTGGCGGCTCTCGTCACTGGCGACACTTCTACGATTGTGATTGCGTCAAGTACGCGGATGTCATACGCATACCCATCGCGTTTCTCATAATGGTATGAATCAGCAAAGTACCCGATGCTGAACTCCTTGATTGCGCCTGCCTTGATAAGTACCTGAACGTTTAGGCCGGTTGTCGTAGGCAGCACGTCTGCCGCGATCCACATTCCCTTCTCGTCCACTCCCGCGCCAGTGATAACGCCTATCACTTCGCTTGTATTGTGCTGGTAGCATAACGCCATGCGGCCGAAGTTCTCACTCTTTAGGAACTCATCCACCGCTCCCGGCGCTATGATGTCGCCCCAGCTATCCACGTTACCGAAGGCAAGAGCATACGCCTTTATGTGAAGGCTTCCGTCCTCGCCGGCTTCCTTCTTCTCGATGCAGGCAAGGCTCGCTTTAAACTGCATCTCATTCTGATTGTTGCTCTTACGTCCCATATACGGCTGCTTTTTACAAAAATAACACGCATTGCTGCGTGTTATCATATTGGTATTGTCAGTTGGATATATCCCCTATTTTGGTCTGCGTATTACGTCACATGCGCAGTTGATTATCTCGCTTGCTGGCGCTCCTGAAGCCGTGTCGTGTGGCCATCTCATCCTCGCACGCTCAGGACCTACGAAGAACATCTCGTTTTTATCAATCGGCGGTACTTTCTCCATTTCAAGGTGTGAATCTCTTGTGCGGATATGCGCGCAGCACCATTGCTTGGTAAAGCCCACATCCAGCGTGTCGGCTGCCATTGCTCCGGCTTCGGCCATCCCTATCATCGTCTCCGTCTGCGCAATACGGCGAACCATCCACGTAGCGACCTTTCCGTAGTCTTTGAATATCTGCTGCGTCAGCTTCTCCACACCGAACACCTCATCCGTCTCCAGCAGCCTCGCGCGTAACAGCTTGACCAGTTCTTCTTTCAAGCTACCAGTAACGCTCACGATATTATCGCCTGCCCTTTCCCTCGCGTACTGCGCTATCATCTGCTCCCACATGCCGGAAGGGTCTGCGGCCTTGCTGCGGCTCAGATCGCGCGTAATGCTCTGCGCCCTCGGCAGCCCTGCGTTAATATACAAGCCCTTGTACCAGTCGAAGATATAACCGCTTTCGGTCAGTTGCTCGTCAATGACTGACGGCCACCTCTCCGGGTCGGCGTAGTCTTGGCACAGCAACAACACACGGCGCACCTCCTCACGCCTTGCCTTGAGCAGCTTCGTTTCGTAAGCATGCCCCACCGCTAAACCCTTCTGCCGAAGGTATGCCATGTGTCTGCGTTCTGCCGCTGTTATCTTCTTAGCCATTGAGTTCGTTTATGTCGTAATCCATCCCCTCGCCAAACATCACACCCATCGGGATAATAGGCTTGTCAGCGTATTCTTCCTCGATGCGCTCATAGCCTATCGCCTCGCGTCTCTCATTCAGCGAACAATACGCAAGACCGAGGTTGTTAAGCACGTCGCTCGCCTTGTCTTTCAGCACGTCTATCTGGTCGGTATTGACTGTCAGTCTCCAGCCTTTTAAACTCTGGTCCTTCTTCATTAAGAACGTGAGCAGGTCCTCGGCAAACTCGTTGGCCAACGGTATAGCGTTCTGCTCGAAGATGGTCTTTTTAGCCTCTTTCGCGTTCTCATACTTCGCCTGTCCGTAGTACAAGTCTACCGGCACCTTATACACGAAACACAACGCCGTAACGGCTTCCTTGTGCGTCTCAAGAATAGACAAGTCAACCGGAGCGTTACCCAGCTGGTGGACGTCTACCGGGATACGAAGCGCGAGCGTCTTGTTTACGTTCTTCTTTGCGTTGAAACGTGCCTCAAGGTCTGCCTGCTGTTCAGGAAGAACACCCATCTCGTCGCCTTTCGGTGTGATGAGGTTTGCCACACCTCCGTTGTCGAGTGCCTGACTTTCGCGGCGCATACCCTTATCGATTACGTCAAGATATACCGCTGCGCTCATTATCTTGCTTGTGCCATAGAAAGACGCGTCGTCAAGATTGTAGTCGAAGCTCTCGAAAACGTCCTCCATCTTTATCTCGTCCTTCTTCACTCCTGCAAGGGTTATCGACGTGAGAGGCATTGGCGCTCCATCGCTGTTGGTCTCGATCCTCCACGATGGGATGATGTACATCTCCGTAACCTTTCCCAAGTTCTTACCGATAGCAGATGGTGCGTAAATCCACGCATCGCCATACAGCAGCTTATTAACCGCCCACGCCGTTGCGAACCTTCTCAGGTTAAAACGGTCGTTAGGATGTCTCAGCAAGTCCATCACCCAGTGCTTCTCGATATACTGGCCGTTCACGTCTTGCAGCTCAAGGTAACGCGCAACATCTCCCACATTCTCCGCGATGTAGTTCACTACGCCCATGACAGCCGCGCTCGATGCGTATGCGTCACGGATAGCCACGCGGTCCATCGGCACAATCGGGGCGAGTTTCCTTCCCTTCATGTGCGAATCAATGGCGCGCAAGTATGTGTTCATCTCGTTGCCGCCATCGTAAAAGCCTTTTACTTGCGTTTTAAGGCTATTGTACTCCTTTTCTGTAACAATCTTTATCCCAAACATAAAACCCTCTATTTTTGCGTAAAATACGCCGTTTTGCGGTATATTGTACACTTGCTATATATCCAACTCATCGCACATCGTCGTCGTTCAGTATTCCCAACCTGCGCAAATGCGTGACAGCTCCGTAACTGATTGCGTCCATGAGGTGGTCGTTTCCATCTTCCGGCTCGTTAGTGAACTGCGTTGTGTCTCCCGGTACATGCTTGAACGAATAACCTTCCACCTCTCGCCCGATGTCTGCACCATCGTACACAACTGTGAACCCTTGCAGGTAGTTAATACGGCCCGCCTTGTTCTTATTCACAGCTTTAACGGCGTTCACTCCTACGCGGCGCAGCTCTGCTATATGCTCCGGCCTCGCTGGGTCACAATACACAAGAACCGAACCACAGTGGCACGCCTCTATGTCCGCAAGGATAGCGCGTGCGATGTCCCTCGGCTGCTTCTCTCTTTCGTACATGATCTGACGACAATAGACCGTCTTGGTGTCATGGTCAAAGTCAATACGCACCACCGCTGACGGGTCGTTGGTATAGCCCCAGTCCACACCATAGCAGAGCGTCTGCCTTGTCGGCTCCCATTCTGCCTCCGGCTGCTCCGTCCATCGGTATATCTGACCCTCCTTGTATCCTACCGGGATACCGAGGAAGATGTTGCGGTACTTGTCGTAGTCCCTTTCCATCATCTTCTCCGCCTGTGCTATGAACGTGTCGTCAAGGTTGCGCAGGTTGTCAAGATATGTGGTGTAGATATACTCCACATCGCCAACTATCCCGTTATGCGTAATATCCACGCCCGCGTACTTGAAGAAGCGCTTGTATATCCAGTGGTTCTTATCGCGTGGCGGGTTCCACACCAGCCAAATCTCGTTATCCACCTCCGTGCTACGGATGGAGAAGTCAATCGTGTTGAACAGTTCCTCGTCGCACAACTCCTGCGCCTCGTCAATGATGAAACGCTTTACCTTTGCAATGGACTTCAGCCTTGCGACTTGGTTCTTTGACGACACCATAAGTCCGCGGAACATAATGCTGCCACCGCTTGCCGTATTGACCACATCGCGGCGCGTTATGTGGAAGTCGTTTTCAAGGCCGAGCAGGTCTATCTTATCCACAAACTCAGGGATGATGGAATCGTGCGCCGACAACATCGTGTAACGAGTGAACAGCGTATTGTAATCATCGTTGTACGTATCACATACCAGCGCCCCGGACACCGCGTGCGACTTTCCACTCGCGCGGCCTCCAGTGATGATCTTGTATCTTGTCCTCGGCTTGCGGAACAATGGCTTGTACTTGCTGTTATATCTTACCTCGTTCATTGACATATTTACTGCATTTCACGCCCTTGCGCGGCTCAAACTCCTCAAAACTAATCTTCTCAAACAGCATCTTCTTGTTCACCCAGTTCGCCATATACTTCTGCCACTGAGGTACAGGGCGGCTGCTGTTAAAAGGATCTCGATATGGCTGAGCATAGGGGTACACGCGTTTTCCCCTATGCTCAGCTTTCAGCGCTTGGTTCTTCTTCCACCAGTGATTGATCCTGTCATAGCACTCCTCAAAATTGTCGTTAAGCATTGTATATAAGAAGTATTGCCCTTTGTAACCGTAGCTATCAATCAACGCCATAGCTCTTTCGCACTCCGTGATTTGCGCGTGGGTATCGCAGCCGAAGCGAATACGGTTGTCAATCCACTTGACCTGCGCCAGCAGTTCGGCAAATTCATCGGTCACAAGCCTCGCGTCCATCGCTTGGTTAAAGTCCACGCGGTAGCCTCTTGCTATGATCTTGCGGAGCTGTTGCTTGGCGTAATCTCCTGCCGCAAGGATATTATTATCCATGAGGACAACCTTGCGCCTCTCTTGGGTTGCGATCTCGTCAATATCCATATATGGCTGCACCGCTCCTTCTTTGACTGGTACGACGCACCACTTGCATTTGTTCGGGCAGCCTCGCGTGAGGAAGCCGTATGCGGTGTCCTTTGGAAGCAACGGATAGATCGAGTAATCTGGCTGCGTCTTGTCTATCTCGGCAGGCAGCTTGACCTTTGCGTCATACCCTGTGCCACCGCGTATGATCTCGTCCGCGTCGATATAGAACTCAATATCAGACGAGAAGTTAAATACCTTGCTCGCGTACACCTTGTCGCAGTGCCCGCTATACATGGGATCATACCACTCTACCGTATCCCCCTGCGCCTTGTGCCATGCGGCGATCTTGCAGAGCGCAAGGTTGGGATATACCGTCGCACCCCTTTTCTTCTTCTTGGCGTGTCCGTCCACGTCTATCAGGCCCACCTTCATCACTCGTCCTCCTCGTCAAACACTATCCTCGGTTTCTCCGTCTGATTCAGGTTTACGTTTATCTCCATCTCGCCCAACACCTCTGCAAGTATCTTGAGGTCTAACGCCCTGCCCTTGCTGAGTGTGTTCTTCAGCACGTTCTGTATTACCGCCTGCATCTTGGTCACACCTGACCCTGCCGTCGTTTCTTCGTTCAGTATGGCGCGCAGTTCCTCCTTCAGCAGCTTGTTACGCTTCTGCACCTCGTTTGACTTCTCCGCACCTCTGCGCCCTATCTCTCTGGCGTTCTCCTTCGTGAAGCGGTTGCCCTCCTTGTTTTTCTTCACGAACTGACCCTTTTCGTTTCTCTGTCTCTCTGCCATATCCTTTGCTGTTTACTTTGCCACGATAACGGACATCACTCCGCTATCATGTTATCCTTTCCTCTGCGATTCAATGGTTCGCAGGTAAATACTCCGTCCTCCGGGTACGCATCCCAAGCAAGGTTATCTCTTTTGCCTTTCATAAGGCACGGCATCAGGTATCGATAGTTGCACTTATGATGCAATCGATTTCCATTCTGTTTCTGCTTTTCTCCCCTTATACAGCTCGGAAATTGAATCGGAGTAATCATTGCCTTGTTGAGCAGTTTATTCTCATTGTACAGGTCAGTAAGCCCACCCTTTTGCGTAGCTGATGGCATTTGACACAATACCACACCAGTCGCCAAACTCACCGCCCAAAAGCCCTCGTTCATCATATTCACGAACTGGCTTGTATCATCATCCTGCACCCCTTTCTCGCCTCGATACACGTAACGCAAATCGTAAAATGTGGTGTTCATAATCTTTTTACGAACGAGCCTTGTTTCCCACTTCTTCATCATCTCGCCCGTCTGGCTCAACCCAAAGCAACCGATACGCCTTCTCTGCATCATCTCCTTAATCGCATTGAACACAGCTCGCAGTTCTTCTCCACTCACATCCCCCTTGACGTAATGTGCAAACACCCTCCTGTCGTAACTCCTCGTATCATCATCTATCGCCACATAGAAGTCTATCCCTTCTGCCTTCGCTATATCGTAAAACGCATTGCGGCTCATCCCTGCCGCCCTACGGCTTGGCGACTGCCTATGTACAAAGTCATACCTCGGCCTTTGCTCTTTCAGCTTGAATACATGCAGTCGCACTCCCATACGATTACACACCGCCCTGTATTCTTCTTCATCTCCTCCTTCGTCGTCTATTACTACATGTATTCGGTCCTTTCTCCATCCCTTCTTAACGAAGTAATGAGCCGTTTTGATATTATTCGCCCTATGATAACTTGGAATGAATATATGGATGTCGTTCTCGTTACTCATCTTCTTCGTCCTCCCAATCTTTACTGATATTCATGATACGCAGGAGATCATCTTCTATGAATCCGTTTACCCCCCCCCATGTCGGTAAGTACAAGTCTGAGCCTTTCTATAGCCTTCTGTTCCTCCTCACTTGCATTGAAAGCATAGTAATTTGCAACACTTTCAAAGTCAATCTTGATGAAACGATAGCAGAACATTTTCAGCACCTCTCTTTGCGCCTCGGTAAGGTTATACTCGTTGAGTGCATCCACCTTTGCCCTGAACTTGGTAAGGTCTAAGCAATCCTCCAGCTTTATATCTGGTTTTTCTTTCGGTTCATAATACAATGGGTCATAAGTAAGGGTAGACAATAGTTCAGTCGCACTTTTCTCTTTTTCCGATGGAATACCTAACACACCCCAATCCAGAAGCGGCAGGTCGTCCCACTCGTTGGCGAGCATATCCATATCCCACGCACCAAACGAGCCGTTGTCCTTGATCACAATCTCGCGCAGCTTGTCAAGCGGCATGTCCTCCGGCAGAACGTAACAAGGTGCATCGACTGCCCCCATTTCACGCAACGCCGAAAAGCGCATATTTCCGCCCATAATGACGTACTTACCATTATGCGGCCACACTATCAACCCGCGTGCTTCGAGCAGCTCTGGCGTCTCTTTTATGCTCTTTACAAGCCTATCAAGGTCTGCCCTCGTCCATTCTCTTGGATTGCTCGGCAATCCTTCAACCTGACCCCGGTTTATCTCAAGGTCGGTCAGTCTAATTCTCGTTACTTCCATCGTTCTTCGTCTTTATGTAAAACCTTATCCTCGCCTCGTTCTCTGGTCGTATAGGCTGCTTTCTCAGCGCACGCAGCAAGGTATCGTACTTGATCCTTGTACCCTTGCTCAGTTCATAGACCGATATACCACACTCCGCAATCAATCGTGCGAAGTCCGCGAGCCTTTCCTGCTCGTTACGGATGTACTCCTTTTCGTTTACTTCTATCATATCCCACCTGTTTTGTTTCGACCATTTCAACGGGCGTGCCACTATCTCCGTTTAGTTATTATTCTTATCGGTTTACCTGCATGATCCCACGCCAGCAGGGCTGCATCTCTTTCCTCCTGATTGCTGCGCCCTTTTATCGGCATAAACGCCACTATCTCGTCGTGCGTTATCTTTCCGTCCTTGCCTTTCCAGATCTTCTTCAACGGCAACCTTTCCACGACTTCAAGACCGTAATGCTGCGCACATTCCACAATCTTTCGCCCTACTTCGTGACATCTTCCGGCGTCCTTTCCCTTCCTTGCTATCGTTCCGAAGCTGTCCCGATGGTGTACATGCCAGTTCGTGCTTATCTTCCAGCTTGCCTCGACCACCACTACAACCCTACCCCCGTTATCCTTCAAGCGCATAAGATAGTCAATCAATTCAGGGAACGCGAGCGAGGATAACTCCAACTCGTTACTGGTAGTGTTGAGCTGAGCTATCCCGCTTTTGTTCACGTCCGGGTCTATGCCTATTATTATGCCGGCTTTGTTATTCATTCCCGTAGTCTTTTACGATGTTCTTCTTTGCTGACTTTGGGTGTCGCTTTCTCCAGTCCTTGTATGCCTGATGGTTGCAGTCCTTACAGTGTCCCTGCCTTCCGTCTATCGTCTTGCTTGACTTTGCGAAGTTCTCAATCGGCAATTCCCTTCCGCACTTGGTGCATATCTTTGTGTCTTTGCTTCGTGCTTCTGCGATCTTCTCGCCTCTTGACGTTCCTTCTCTCCTGTCGTTGCATTGTTCAGCCAGCGCGCTGACAACCTTGTTGTGCCTTACGCATCTACCACCTTGTGCGTAGTGCGGGCAGTCCATGCAGTAGTTCATATCTTCGCCTCCAAATACTCCTTGTTAAAATACCCTTCCTTGATTAGCCATTCAATGCAGTCAATCAAATACTCATATATCGTTTCGCCAACAAACTGCTCAACGACATCAAGAGGGATGTTATAATAATACATGTAGTTATTCGCATAATCGCAGTATTCTCCATGCTTATGTGGAACTAACTCCATTAATCTGTGCAGAGACCACGCAGGAAAAACCTCACTCTCATTGCGCTTTGTGAACTTTCTTGGCATTTCACATGATGCTGATCCCCATCTTATGCACATATCCGCAGTCTCCTTCTTGAGACCGAGTGCGAGCAACCTCTCCGACTGCTCCCTTGTCGTGCATATCTGTGAGTTAAATTTTTCCATTGTCTTACTTGGTTGTAAAATGATTAAAATCTCTTTTCTCGAATATACCTACGTGCGGCAGGCTTTCGTAATACTCCAGTATGGCGGCCTCGGCTGCATCATCCTGCCAGCTGCTTTCCATGTGATGAAGGAGTAACTTGTTCCAACGCCTTGCATCATCTTCGTGGTTGTCGTAGCTCTGCGCATCGAAAGCATGCTCCCCATGCCCCGTCATGACTTCCGTCTGATCCACCATAAACGTATACTGGTATATATCCCTGATACGCTGAACACATCGCGTTATCTCGTTAGCTGCCCTCTTACGTTCAAACCTCCACTTTGCCTCGGCCTTAATGTCCGTAAACTGCTTGTCGAAATACTCTAACATCTGCATTGTCGAGGTGCTGAGTATGAACAACCCGGTAAGTATGAAGTTCAGGCGCATCTCCTCCTTCTTGAGCCTTTCCTCCTTTCGTGCCTTAAGCTGTGCCTGCCTTGCCGCCGGCGTCATGAAGCGGCTGCACGCGTAGTTGATGGGCTTGACCGCCATGCGGTTTCTCATGCAGTAGCCCGCGCTGTTGAACACGCATTCGCCGCAGGTATGTAGTTTTGTCGTTGTCATTTTACTTGGTATTAAATCATTTCTATGTCCGTAACGCGGAAAACCGAGATTTCCCTCACATACACTCCGTCGCTGTATTGTTCCTTTTCCACACACCCCGTCAAGCGCACTTTATTGCCCGTATTTACCGCGATCCCTTCGTGTGATACGCAGTTGTGCCACTTTATATCCAAGCGCGGGATTAGGGCGTCTTTCATTACTCTTTCGGTTACAAGGGCGAAGTTCTGCACCTTGCGTCCGTCCTTGTCGGTTATCATCCTGACGCAACCGACGCGTCCTATCAATGTTTCCATTATGCTATTGCTTGCCTCAGTTTGTTCATGTTCTTCTCCATAAGCCCCACTATCGTCTTGTGGTATGCGCTTTCCTTGTTGAACCTACCCCTGCACTGAAGTATTCGCCACTTCTTCGTGTCAAGCTCTATCGTTTCAAGCCTTACTCCCTCATCGAAATAGTGCATCGCCCAACCGAACACCTTATCGTCGGCTATTACTGCACAACCATTCTGCGCCTCCTTCTTAGCTTCGGTTTTGATATATGCACAGCAATCAGCAATCGCTTCCTTTTCCTTGCTGCATCTTTCAAAGAACTTCTCGGCGAATACAGCGTCGCCCTGCGCTCTTTTTTCAAGGTAACCCTTGATAATCTTTTTAAATGATGTCATGATTGTATCTCCTTGGTGTTGTTTGTAATCTTGTCTTTATGCGAGGCTATAACGTACTACGTGCTTGCCTCCTTCTACCTTGACGTTCTCGGTCTTGATCATGTAACCGAGTTTCTTTATCTCTGCAATCCTTGCGCTCAAACAGAAGCAACCGCAAAGGTTCAAGGCTTCTATCGGTGTTATGCCGTTCCCCGCCTTCATATAGGCGAGGATGGCATTTGTCTGCGATTGTAGTGTTCTCATATTCGTACCCTTTTAAGCGTTACTAATTAGCGAACGGAAGGTCGTCGTCCTGCGGCATGCCCGCCTCTGGTATCGGTGTACTCTCCACCTGCTGCGCTTCCTCCATTCCGGCAGCCTTGATGCTGTGCAGGTCTGCCTGTGTGAACCAGCTACGCACGCCATCCTTATTGGTCCATTCTCGGCTCGAAAGGTCCCACGCTACCTCTACCTTGTCGCCCACGTTAAACGCCTGCACCGCGTCGATGTTCTGCGTCATAACCTGAAAGGCCATCTTCTTGCTATACTTGCCGAGCGGCACCTCTACGACGAGGGTCATACGTCCCCAGCTGTTACCATTTGCCGATACGCCCTGAGTGATCGGACCTTTCTCATATACTGTTCCTTTTGTGTAATAGTTCATAACGTTGTTTCTTTTTAAGCATTAGTAATATCTTTCGTGTGGTGTTGTAGCTTCTCAGATCGGTTGCGGATTTGAGCAGCTTTTCAAGGTCGGCCACCATCTTAGCCGTTTGCCTATCCGTTAAGGTAACCATGTTCCCGCTTGTATCTTTCGACTTCCTCGCGGAGCCGCCTTTCTTCTTCCTCTCGTTTACGCTGGAGTTCCTTGTACATGTCCCCGACCCTGCTATTATCCTGTGCGAGTGAGAACGCCTGTGTCGGCCTTCCGCATGTTCTTGGAGCGGCGTTGTCTTTCTTCTGCTGCCTTGCGCTTAACCATTCCTGATACTTCGCATCGGTATCTCCGAACACTACGCCCTTCCAGCCGTTTTCAATAGTCTTTTCCATCAGCTCAATGGCGAACGCTTCCTCATACCTTGCCAGCTTGTTCAGCGTCAGCTGCAGCGCCTTCTGCGTCTTTCCTTTCCAGTTCTTCTCCTCACATAGTGCAGCCCATGTCTCTAAGAATTTATCCGAAGAAAAAGGAAGATTGAGAGGTGGCGGCGCGGGCTTACCCTTTTTCTTTTTTATAGATATATCTGTATTATCTTGAATATCTATATTATCTATGTGCGCTATTTTTTGTGTGTCACAAAAATTGTGTGTCGCGTTTTTTGTGTCACACAAATTTTGTGTATCACAATTTTTATAGCACAGCGCCTTGAGTATATACTGCGTTGCCCCGAATCCTCTTTCGTGCTTCTGCCCGCATATCTCCAGCCACCCTGCGTCACGCAGTTCATATAGATACTTTCGTAAGGTCGCCACACTCATCCCCACTTCCTTGCTCATCACTTCCTGCCAGAACTCCCAGCCTTCAGGCTTTGCCGCCATGTAGGCATACACGAAACGAGCCTGAGCAGACAAGTCGCAGTCTTGGATCAAGTCGCGCGGGATAGGCTGAAACCTATTCAACCCCTTCAGTTCCGATTTAAAGTTACTCATTGCGAAATGCGTTATAGTTAAATGGCATAGGACCGCGCAAACCCAGAATACGATAATCCTCAAATTCCTTCGCAGCTGCCCATTTATGCAGTTCGTTATATATGGCTGCATATTCCGCAAGCATTGTCCCACTAAATGAACACATGGCGGCTATCTGGCAATCGCCGAAAGACAAGATATGTGCAGCGTGAGTTACAAGGCCCTCATGTAGCATTCTATGCAGTCTCATGTGCAGGTCGTGCGGCAGCAATAACAAGTTGCTCATATCGTTGTGATCGTGATTCAAGTCCACATGATGAATGTCATAGTCTGCCGGTATTACTATGCCATATTTTTCTTCGTATTGTTTCCTGTAATCCATAACTAATCCTCCGCAAATATCTTCTTGTCTGTGATCTGGTGGCGGTGTGCCTCCAGCCATTCGATGAACCTCTCGCATATCTGGCGCAGGTGCAACTCCGCCGCCGCATGGTTATAGCTGTAGTATTCTTCGTAAATGTTACCCGAAAGCACTGGCGTCCTTGACGTGCCACCCTTCCACACTACGACCAGATACTCAAACCCGCTCACGCTCTGAAGCTCTCCACTCTCCACAAGGCAGTAAGGATATACGAACCTCTGCCAACCCTTGCCGTACTTACCGAACTCATAACGGCTGGTGGTCTTGATGTCTACAACCTCATCCGCCACGATCTCATCTATATATCCATACAGTTCCACGTCTCCGTATGCGGTCGGAAGTATCGCGCGGCAGTTGTGCTGACTTATGGCACCAGTAAGCGCCTCGGCCACCTCCTTGCAGAAGTCCACATCGTAATGGAACTCAAACCCGTTTAATTTCGCAGTAATAACGCGATTTCCGCCCAGTTCTCCGCTCTGAATATCCATACCCTCATATCCACACTTTCGGCGCGAAATAAGGCAGTCTATTACCTCGTTAAAGCACGTTCCCTTGTCTGCCGCCTCTATCGGCTCACGCGGTACGCGGTTCACTGCATCGAGCAGTTCCTTCTCGAGCCTGTCGGCTATCTCGTCCGCAGTCTCTTTGTATTCGCCGTCACCGTCCAAGTTCCAGAACTCCTCGGCAGCTTGTTCAGCGTCAAGGAATGACTGGAACTTGTCCAGAACGGACGGATATATCCTATAGCGAACGTTACTCATAGCACTTCTTCGCCTTATTGTAAACCAGCTTCAACTCGGCTCCTTTCTTGGCTACGGCACGCTGTGCGCGGAGCATACTGTCGTATATATGCTCGTAACCGAACACCTCGCGCATCGCCTCATTCAGGCTAACCGCATCCGTAGCAGCATCTACCTTTCCGGTGATCACGTCCAGCAACGCCTCGTAATCTGCTGTCTGCTCCTGTCGCTTCTCCTGTGCGCTCTTGTACGACTTCACGATATTAGAGAACGCCACATTGCTCATTCCCTTGCCCTGCTCATCCACTACCACTGGCAGCTTCATTGTTGCCGGAAGGTTGCAGGTGTTCTTAGCATAATAATACTCCGCAGGGTCGAAGGTTATAACGCGCTCCTTTCCGATTGCGTACATATAACCCACAAGGTCAAGCTCCTTTATCAGATCATTAGCTGACGAGCCGCCAATCTCCGGGCGCTTGAATGTCTCCTCGCCTCTGCGCTCCTCTCTTTCGTGTGCAATAAACACTACGTTCTTACCCATCATCGCAAGCGACTTAAGGAAGTTCACGAACATAGTCTTGCGCACGCCGTAACCCTTCAACGAAAGGCTGCCATCACGCATCGCCATCTTCGGGTCGTTCTTAATGATGTAGGCCGACATAAAGTCCAGCATCTTGCCAACCGTATCAATTACGATGGTCTTTACTTCCGGCATCTCGTTAGCGATTTCCTGGAGTGCAGCGTTTGTATCCTCCCAGCTTGTAGGCTGTAGTGTTGGCACCTGATGCGCTCCGTTGATACGCTGCACGCCGCCATCATAGTCGAACAATACTGCGTCTGGAGCCGATACTCCGAAAGTGGTCTTGCCGATACCCGGCTGTCCGTAGATCAGAACCGAAAGCGTAGCCTTGACGCTCAGTTCACTTGGCTTCTTGATAAGTCCCATAATTATTCTTCGTTACTTGGTGTTTCTTCCTTTTCAATCTGCTCCAGCTTCGCAAGCGCTGCGCCTGTGGTCTGGTCCAATACGTCGAGGTAGTCCTGTACTTCGTCGATTATGTGATACGTTTGTGACGAAAGCCTTTCGTAGTCTTTTGAACGTACCACAATATCAAGCATCGTATCTCCGCAGAACTGCCTGATGTTAATGTCTACGGCCATCTTGTCTGCATGCTCCAGAGCCTTAGCCGCCAACGCCTCCATGATCACTCCGAGGTCTTCACTTTGGATGTAATGTTTTTTTTCCATAATTTTGTGATGTTTTTTAAGTTCTGGCCTTGCCCCCTGTGGGCGGGCCTTCTTTTTTTGCACCCGGAGAAGGTCTCGAACCTTCCTGTCATGCACCCCATGGTTTCGCGTACACTGGGCATGATGCTCCCGCAGCTTTCCGGGTAGGTGGGAGCATTGTTGCTCCCTGAGATTTAAAACCCTATGAGAAAATGCACACCGTCTCGGCTTGCTTGGAGAGAGGCCGGGGAATCGAACCCCGATGTATAAAAACCCTATTTAAATAACCCCTGCCTTGACCACTCGGCCACGCCTCTCATTATGGGAGTGCCGGCTCCCGTTATGACACTAATACTCCTATGGTTCATATCCGCATCCGGCACTGCGGTTTATCTTAGCGGGTGTAACATCCCGTCGCTGTCTTTGTACATTTCTCCTGTTCCTCCGCAACAATCGCATTTATCCGCTTCTCCTCGATAATACCATTGCCTTGCTGCTCTGGCCTCGTCCTCCGTTGCTGGGATTGATAGGTATGTCTCCGTAGTTACCTCCAGCTCGGCGCCTGACTTTATGCTTATTGCTGTGCATTTCCTCACGCCCCAGCCTCGGCACTTCATGCACGCTACAACCTCCCAATCTTTGCCACATACCGGGCAGAGGTGCGAATTAATACCCATGCAAACGCTACAACTCATATCTGTCGTCCTCCTGTCTTGGCTCATCTTGAAACGAGCCGAGCAATGCGATCATTCCAGCCGTTACAAGGTGGTCCGGGTTATACTTGAGGGCAGCAATAGCCAAAGCTGCGGCGGCTACCCATATAATGTTTCGTAAGGTCTTGCGTGTCATTTTACTTGGTGTTTAAAATGTTGCTTGTTTCTGCTATCTCGCGCTGTCTTAGCGCCTCAATATCCTTCACTTGGTAGGTTATCTTACTGTTCGTTCCTGCTCCCCTGCGTAATCCGTGAAGGTGTCCTCGTTCCACCGCATCAACAAACCAGCTACCATACACCCTCACGCCCTGCCTGTACGACATCTCGCCGCCCTTGCTGGCTTCGTATGCGCGTATTCCCTGAGAAACCGCGTCGGCGATTATCTCCTTGAGGGTCTGCTGTGTTAGTGTAATGGTTTCCATCGTTTATTATGCTATTCTTGTTACTGTTGTTCCGATTCCTTTTGTGTAATTCACTCGGAACTCTTTTCCTGTGTCTCTTTTGAGCTTGCTGGCCGTGTGCCTGATGTATGAATCTTTCGCCTCATTCATCCCGAACATCACGCTGTTGCCAGCTCTTAGGGCGTTCATCGTCCCCCTCACGTTAGTTACCTTTCCTTCCATATCCTTCCTATTTTGTGGGAGGACGATTGCCCTCCCTTGTTAATCCATTTGGTAATATACCCCGGCCTCAAATCCGTCAGCGATAAGGCTGCGCGCTGCGGCCTCTGCCATTCGTGTGCGCCTATTTCCCTGTCCCATGAGTGGGATAAATACAAACCAGCAATCCTTCCAGCCTTTTTCGCCTACCTTGACTACTCTATAATCAAGGGAAGCCATCTGCTTCTCGGTTGCCTTGATCCTAATTATCGGTGTGTCAAAGTTGCACGTTCCTCTATCCTCGCTATCAGCGAACTGCCTTGCTGCCTTGTCTGCGTTCATCAACGCTCTTTCCAGTTTGTCAAATGTCATTGCGTCCATAAGTGTGTTTGTTTTTAAAATTTTGTTACTTTTGCCTGTGGTGTGTGTTTGTATTTGCAAATATATATTGTTTTAATATAACTTGCAAATGTTTTCATACTTTTTTTATATAATCTTATACAATTTTCGTATTATGACAGGAAAACACCTCCAAGACCTTATCCTTTCGGAAGGTTATTCGATCAATAAAATGGCTCAACTATTAGGAATTGCGCAGCCGAATCTTCTTTCCTTACTTAAACACGAAGATGTAAGAACGGGGCTGGTTGAGAAAGTTGCAGATGCTATGGGAAAGCCGTTATCATTCTTCTACGGAGAAACCTACGGTCCGGTGTCGCAGGTTACCGGGAACAACAACACGTCAGTCGCAGGAAACGACAATACTGTCGCACCGCCCGACACACGCCTGATAGATCTTCTTGTTGCCAAAGATGATCAGCTCACAATGGCTATGAAGCAGACAAATAAAGCTCAGGAGCAAATGGATAGAATCCTTGATAAATACCTCGGACGCAGCGAGGAAATCTGACGCTTTCATAATGCTTAAATAAGTCGTTACGGCGAACATTTCACAAGGTATGCCACAGGCGCAAACCCAATAAAAAATAATTGACATGAACGAATACGAAGAACTGCAACCACTCGCGGATGAATGGCTGACTTATCAATACAATAACGCGCTATGAAAAAAATCCTTATTCTTTTACTCGCTTTAATGCCTGTAATGACAACTGCGCAGAACTACAAGCCTCTTGAAAAGGTAGAAGTGCCAGACCAGTGGGCCAATAAAATCAACATATCAAAACAAGAAAGTTTTTTCTCAGGTACCTATTACATGGCTTCGCATCATATAGGGCAAAGATACATGACGGCAAACCTTAATACTCCAGCATACTGCACGCTTGCTGTTCTGCGCGAAGATTCTCCGGTAACACCAGGCATGACTGCCTGCTTCTCGGTCGGCGGCACTAAGTATTATCTTAAGGTAGCACTTGTAAGCGAGAAATCAATATGCTTTGATCTGAAAGAAGACCATATCCGCCACATCGCAGTATCCGGCATTCAGTCAATATCATATATGAAGAATGGAGAAGCAATCCAATATGACGAATATAATCTCATAGAACAAGAGCTATGGCGCAGGACTGCCGAGGAACTGGGGAGGGCAGCATACATAATTTATTAATAAAAAAGGAGGGCGTTTAACCCTCCTTTTTACTTGTCCCATTTAAACAATCCCAATACCTTTGCATTTGCCTCCCAGACGCGCTCCCAATCCTTGCGGATATATACGTCGTCCATTGCCGACTTGCTGCTGTGCGTAAGCGCATCCGTTACTACGCGCGAATCAATCTCCACCGCCTTGCTTGACGCAACCGTTCCCCATGTGTGGCGCGCGCTGTAAAACGTGAAGTCCTTACCCAGCTTGTTGCGCTCGATCCATTGCCGCAGACCCTTATTAACGGCGACGGTAAAGTTGTCATGGTTGCAATACCTTTCGCTGAAATCAAACGCCAGCTCTTTGCCCTTGTAAGCGTCACACAACGGCTTAACGCAGTCCTCTATCCTGACATACATCTCGGCCTTGTCCGCCTTGCTGTCAGTCGTCTTTGTGCGGAAATAATGCAGCACGCCGTTCTTCGGTTTCTTCATTGTATAAAGGTCCACATTATTAACGCCCATTAACCCCAACGACAGCAGGAATACGTCCACGCCTAACCTCTCGCGCCCCCTCAGTCCTTTGCGCTGGTCAATCATTAACTGCACCCACTCCACAGGGATGTCGCGGTGTTGTGCCACTGGTGGACGCGGCACGTCGTAATAATCAAAGATGTCTACGGGTATGCGAAACAACCCGCGATCCGGCTCGTTGAACTCCTTGCGTGCCATGCGGTAAATCGCGCGAAGGTTGCCGAGGTACATACCGACTGAACGCTCGCCCTTCTTCTTGGTCTTGCTCTCCTTCAGCTTGTCTGTGCTGATGTCATAGACCATGCGCTTCTCGCTGCGTATATACGCCTCAAAGTTCTGCAACATCTTAACGGATAGTTCGCTTATATCTGGTTCCCTATCGAGGAAACGCGCAAAGCAACGCAATGCGACGCGGTAGTTATGCCCGGTCGCTGGCTTCATCCCGGCTGTCTTGTTCATACCATACTGCACGAAGTTAAGCCGGAAGTCCTTGCCTTCCTCCAGCTTTACGCGGATATGCTCCACGACCTCCCCAACGTTCATCGCCGACAGCGTATAAGTCGGTAGCTTGTCGGTTATCTCTCGCATCTTGCGTATCTCGTCCTGCGCAAGGTCTATCTTTCCCTGATGCTTGAGCTTGCCTGAGCGCGTAAGGTCTGAAGGCTCTACCGATATACTGGTCTTTATGTACTTGGATTTCCTCGCGTGCGTGACGCGTATTCGTATAAGATTAGTACCGTCCTCCTTCCGTAGATGTGGAAAGACAACGTAAGAAAATGTGACTGCCATACTTGGGGTGCTTTGTAAAACATATGTAAAACAATACGCCACAAAATTAGCCAAATTTTGACTAATTATGCAAATAGCGTTCAACACATTTCCAGTCTAATGGCTTTGCACGCATATAGATTAAGGATTTCGCAAGACTGCGACCAACTGCCACCAAAACAGCTCATTGTCAAAACAACTACCACGCTATGTATCAGTCGCTTGCAGTAAAGAACGAAGGCGTATTTTTACCAAAATGTAAAACATACGTGAAACATCTGCAAAAAAAGGCGTCGCAGATCAATCCGCAAACGCCTTTACACCAAGTAGGACAATCAAGTCCGACACAAAGGTAGTCAATCCTCTTGACTTACGCAATACCATCTATTCCTTCTCTGCCTTCAGTTCGTATATGTCCCATATCTTGGTGTCGCTTCCCCAATCCTCGTCGGCGAAGTAAAGCGCAAATCCAGCCTTCAAAATGTCGCCATCTTCCAACACTTTGCAAAGGTCAGCATACGCGGCATTAAACGCTACGTACTTGTCCCACTGCGTTACGCCTGAAGGAAACCTCATGCCGCTTGTAGCTGTTTCGATCTGCTCCAAAGTCCAATGCCCGCCTTGCTTTCTTGCTCCTGTCTTGTCGGTGTATTCCAGCATGGCCACATCATACAAAGCGAACATTTCGTCGTAGTGGCCTCCGTACATGATGCCGTGCTGCTCACGCATAAAGTTCCAGTATTTTTCTGGATGGCTTTCGCGCAGTTCCTCCAGCAATTCGCTGAAGCTCTCGATGCTCTGCCACATCGTTTTGTCGTTGGCAGTTCCCGCCTTCTTGGCGTTCTCTACCATTTGCTTGTAACTTATCATATCATCGCTTTTATTAACGAAGGAATCAGGCGTATTGCTCCTTTCTTTCCTTCTTTTGTTATTGTTACGGCTGCTTCTCTCAGCAGCGCTCTATTCTTTTTGATTACGGGGTAGAACGCGAGCAGATCAACCGCATCAATTTGGAACATAGAGCTAAACTCTTTAGCCACGTTCTGCACGGCTGTTGCCTGTTCTTCTCCATCACAATAAACAGCAAGGTATATCTTTCTCGGTGTTTTCATATCTATTCCATATTATCGAAGTCCAATGGCTGTACCGGCTCATCATTCGCCTCATTTACCGCCTTTGTTCCGGCAAGCACACCCACGACACCACCCAGAACGCCGCTCACGATTTCCCACATTTCTGGATAATCGCGCTTTATTTCGGAAACCTCCTTCAATGTTCCGACACACTGTTGCACAAAGGTTTTAGGGATGTCAGGAAGGGCGCGGTTTCGGCACACTATCTGCGCGAACTGCTCTGCCTTCTGCGCTGCCTCCATCATGTCCTCACCTTTTTCTATTAGCGCAGCAAGCATATAATCAAAGGCTTGCGCCCTACTATTGAATACCGGTATAGCCATTATCTTTCTTGATTAGAAATTAAGGGAGGGGCGAACCCTCCCAGTTACTTAGCTGCAGCAGGTGTCAGTCTCTGCGAGAGTTGTCGCTCCCGCGGTGTACTCTGTGGTCTTCACGAACTTGCTTTGTCCGCATCCGCCTCCATTGTTACATCCTCTCCTATGAGGGAGGTAACTTTCTACATAGTCCTGAAAATCCATCTGTGACTGCGCTGTTTTTGCCAAAGCCACGCCAATAGCATCCACGCGGTCTGTATTCTTACCGACCTGTGCGCCGATGCACTCTACCTGACCGTACAACTTCTGCACGCTTGCAGCAAGATCTGCCTTGTCCTGTCCTGATTTGTTGCACAGCCAGATCACGAACAACGCGATCGCTACCGCAATGATTGCGAAAAGGGCAATGTTCTGACCCCACTTTCCGCCTGTCTCCACTGATTCGCTCATATTATTGTTAGTTTACCGGGGCGCACCATTGCTCCCCTGTGCCACACATTGCAAGGCTACGGCCATACGCGCATACGCATATCTCCAACTTATAAAACAAAAAAACGCGGGACGCATCTCTGCGGCCCACGCTGAACAATTAAAACACAAATGCTATGAAAACATCTATTCTTTCGCAACTGTTATGCCATATTATAGGAATAGCTTTGAAACCTTCCACGCCACCCACAAAGCGGCAGCAATAAGGAAGCCGTAGCCGATTGACATTATAAAGCTCTGCCACTTGCTCAGTTGCTTCTCCACCTCGACACGTTCGACAATCTTATTATATACAAGCCTCTCCTTCTGCTCATAGTGCAACCTTTCCGGCACCATGATTGTCACAGGAATAAGCGCTGCATCCTTGTTCCTCAATTCATGAAACAGCAAACCATCTGCAACCCATGCCACCGACTGCGCGATGTCCGTTTCCAGTCTTGACGTATCACTATCCGGAAGGATTGCCTTGTCGCTTCCCTGCGGGACTTCTACCATGATAACCGAATCGCGGAACACAATCGAATCGCGCACGATTAAGGCCACGCTGTCGCGCTGGTAGTCCATCACTACCTTTGGAACGGAACAACCCGCCACAAGGGCAGCAAATACGCAAATAAAGGCTTTATTCATACTCGTTCTTGATATACTCAATAATTCCCTGAACATGGCACGCAACGACTGCCGCCTTACCTTCCTCGCTTCTCAGGTATGCCACGTCGTCGTGGTTATCCATGAAGAAGTTTTCCGTCAGTACAGCCGCGCAGCTTGTCTTGCGCAGGATATACAGGTTTGCCTCCCAATCCGGGTTATTCTTGTTCTTATATACGCGAATCTTCCTGTCTTTGAGGCTTTCCTCTGCCGCTTCATAAAGGTATCGCGCCAGCTCATCCGAAGCCGTCTCGGCTGGTGTAGTGTATGCCGACCAACCTTGCGCCGAGTGCCATGCGCTGCCGTCTCCTGCGGCGTTGCAATGAACGGAAACAAGGATGATGTTCCTCTTGCCGTATTCCCTACAATACGCCTCGACACGACCCACTCGAGCCGTCAGCGACACGTCCGTTTCTTCTTTTACAAGCTGGAAGGCTGTGACCCCTCTCTCGCCCAGCTGTTCAACGATACGGGCTGCGATCTCTCGCGCCCACGCCCATTCACGGAAAGAGCCATCCGGGCTGCGCTTGCCCGGTGTCTCTCGTCCGTGTCCGTTGTCTATAAGTATTATCGGCAGTTTCATCTTCCGTTCCTTCTTGCATCCCAACACTTGTGCAGATTGTCGTATTCTGTTGCTGGGATTGTTACCTTCATTCCGTCCTTGTAGATGATCGTCAAAGTCTGATGGCTGTCTTTCATCGCCTCGTTATAGCGGGCGTTGATATGCTGTATATCATCCAACGGAATAAGCTGCTTGTCCTGCGTTTCGTAAATTGCTCGTCCCATATTATCTTTCTTTATCCTTGTTGTTATCTTCGTCTCCGATGCTCAGTTCGATGTCGTCTTTTCTGAACATTATCTCCTTACCGTTGGCAAGGTTCTGACCTGCTACGCCCAGAGTGGCAAAGCCGAGCAGAATACCGGCAGCCTTCAATACGCTACCATCGATAACACCCATAGGCGGGCAGAAGAACCCACCTACGAACAACGCCAAAGCGAAGCCGAGGCAAATCAAGAAAATGTACTTGTCGAGGTGTCTTTTTGCTTTCATTTCACTATCTTTCTAAAGATTACACAGCCACCATATTAACACAGTTACCATAGCACACCCTATGCCAATAGCGTCACATATCAGATCGTGCCACACATGTTTAAGCTCACAACCTTTGGCAAGGTCGTAAACCTCCTTACCCATTGACGCAACAACTGCAAGCAGCAAGGCTGCGGCTATACCTTCAACGGGTTTATCAAATACCGGGAACACAGCCAGCACGATAGCGTAGCATACCAGCGCATGGAGCA
>CANBDX010000029.1 GCA_947367315.1 uncultured Bacteroidales bacterium
TTGACTCTCTATCTTTCGTTACTCGTTACAGACTTTTTAATTTCATCTTCTAACTTTACCTCGTTATCTTTTCTCAAACTTGTCAATGAACTTGCCGTTATTTCTCAAACGGGCTGCAAAGATACGCACTTTTTCTTTACCTGCAAATTTTTCTGCACTTTTTTTTGATTTTTTTAATAAAAATCTACAAAACACAGCAAAAACATGCCGACCTATGAGTTCCACAATAAAGGCACAATTAACTAATCAACTGACAATTAATCATTTACCGTATTTCTCACCCACACTACAACCCGCACAATCACTGTAAAACATTTAACACCAAGCATTTAAACCCACCTACCGTCAAAATGACTCTACTTCCAAGGCGTCAGTCACAAAATTCCCCAAAAACTTGACTGACGGTCTTCCAAAAGTATGAAAAAGTATGATTTTGGCCACCGTCAGTCACAAAAACTGGCAAAAACCTGACTGACGGTCTCGAAAGATTGTTCCAACACCTATGCAACACACACTTATGCATGTGACCCTCGGTAATGAGGCTTAGACAATATATAAGAATATGAGCAGCATCTGCACCAGAATTATCGAAGGCAATCCATACCGGAATTTCTTGTGAAGAGTCTTATGATGCCAGACCTTCATCCCAAGCCATGCACCGACACTCCCGCCCACAACAGCCGTCAGCAGAAGGAATGCCTCGGGAATCCTCCTCCATCCCTTCACCGCCTTCCACTTATCGACTCCAAAGAGAAAAAATGCAAAAAGATTAACTGCTATTATATAATATATAGGTAGCATTTTATGAGATTGTTTTCAAAGAACCGTAAATATAATGAAATTTTATCGTTATTTTTGTGTTTTAGCGCAATGATGCATGTTGCGACCCAAGTAAACCTAATACCTATTATATAATGGAAGAAAAAAAGACACAATTGCCGGAGAATGCACATAGGGAGCTGAAACCGGGAGAGGAGTATCAGCCGCTGCTGTCTCCTCAGAAGAATTATCCGGAGGTCACTCCATGGTCTGTCACTCTGGGTATAATAATGACAGTGATATTCTCGGCTGCAGCAGCATACCTCGGACTCAAGGTAGGACAGGTATTCGAGGCAGCCATTCCTATAGCCATCATCGCAGTAGGAATGTCCAGCGCCCTGGGCCGCAAGAACGCCCTGGGAGAGAATGTGATGATCCAGTCCATCGGTTCCTGCTCGGGAGCCATCGTTGCCGGTGCCATATTCACCCTTCCGGCACTGTTCATCCTCCAGGACAAATATCCTGAGCTCACAGTGAACTTCACAAAGGTATTCTTCTCGTCTCTGCTGGGAGGTATCCTCGGCATACTTTTCCTGATACCGTTCAGAAAGTATTTCGTGAAGGAGCAGCATGGGAAATATCCTTTCCCTGAAGCTACAGCCACCACACAGGTGCTCGTAAGCGGAGAAGGTGGAGGAAAGGGAGCCAAGACCCTGCTCATCAGCGGACTTATCGGAGGCCTCTATGACTTCATAGTCTCTACATTCGGACTCTGGGGCGAGACCCTTACCACCAAGATACTGCCTTGGGGCGAAGCTGTTGCCGAAAAGGCCAAGGTGCTCCTTAAAGTCAATACCGGAGCCGCCGTGCTCGGACTCGGATATATAGTTGGCCTCAAGTATGCATTTATCATCTGCTGCGGAAGCTTCCTGGTATGGCTGGTAATAATCCCGCTTATGAACCTTATCTGGGGCGGTCAGGTGATCGACCTCATGAACACCGGCGTGACCCTGACCATCGGAGAGATGTCTCCTGACCAGATCTTCAAGGATTATGCAAGGCATATCGGCATCGGAGGCATCGCTACAGCCGGAATCGTAGGCATCGTCAAGTCATTCGGAGTAATAAAGTCGGCTCTGGGTCTTGCAGCCAGCGAGTTCAGCAGAAAGAAAAGCGGAGAGGAGGCTGAAGTAATCAGGACACAGAGAGACATTTCGATGAAGATTGTCGTGATCGGAATCGTCATCACCCTCGCTGTTGTGTTCGGATTCTTCGCAATCGGAGTCGTGGACAACATCTGGCATGCAGTCGTGGGAGTACTTATCGTAGGCATCATCGCATTCCTCTTTACGACCGTTGCAGCCAATGCCATCGCAATCGTAGGTTCGAACCCTGTCAGCGGAATGACCCTCATGACCCTCATCCTCGCCTCTCTCGTAATGGTGGCAGTCGGTCTTAACGGTACAGCAGGAATGACTGCAGCACTGATCATTGGAGGCGTCGTGTGCACAGCGCTTTCTGTTGCCGGAGCATTCATAACCGACCTCAAGATCGGATACTGGATAGGCAGCACCCCTAAGAAGCAGGAAAGCTGGAAGTTCCTCGGAACCCTCGTGGCAGCCGCTACGGTAGGTGGCGTAATGCTCGTACTCAACAAGACATACGGATTCACAGGCGAGGGCGCCCTTGTAGCCCCTCAGGCAAATGCAATGGCAGCAGTGATCGAACCTATGATGAATGGAGGAAGCGCTCCATGGCTGCTCTATGGCATCGGAGCATTGATTGCTCTTGCGCTGACATACTTCAAGGTGCCTGCACTCCCGTTTGCGCTCGGCATGTTCATCCCTATCGACCTCAACATGCCTATGCTCATCGGTGGAGCCGTATCATGGTATGTGGGAAGCCGCAGCAAGGACCAGGATATCAACAACGAACGCACTGAAAAGGGCACGCTCATTGCTTCCGGATTCATTGCCGGAGGTGCGCTCATGGGAGTTGTAAGCGCAATCCTTAGATTTGCGGAAGTGGATATGTTCATGAAGCCGTCACCTTGGACAGAGCCTATCGCCATCATACCTTATGCCGCAATCATCATCTATATGATATGTGCAGCCTTAAGGACAAGGAAATAGACGCAACATTCATTTGATTGACTGACAACAACTTGAACAACACTGCCTCCCCAAAAGGAAGGAAGCGGATTAAAGTAGAGAATTAGAAATCAAAAAGTCAGATGACAGGGATTACAGGAGCATTGATATTGACACTCGCCGCCGGTGCCGCTACGGGTATCGGGGGTGCCCTCGTACTCTTCAAAAAGAAGCTCAGCAGCAACTTCCTGGCTGGAGCATTGGGACTGAGTGCCGGAGTGATGATATTCATTTCGCTGGCAGAGCTCTTTCCTGAGGCGCAGGCGGAGATTATGGCGACGGGATCGCTCAGGCACGGAGAGTCATTCGTGCTGCTGGCATTCTTTGCAGGTATGGGTATAATCACCCTTATAGACTTTCTCATTCCGGACTACGAGAACCCCCACGAAGCATCGGGGCTGTCGCTTGACGCCAAGACAGCAGCCGTGGGAGTGCTGGAGCAGACCGGAAACGAGAAGGCCCTGCAGAGGCTCGGGCTCATGTCCGCATTGGCCATAGCCATTCACAACTTCCCGGAAGGCATAGCTACATTCATCGGAGCGCTCAACGACCCCCAGATGGGAGCCGGCATCACATTCGCCATAGCCATCCACAACATTCCTGAAGGAATTGCGGTTGCCATTCCTATATATTATGCAACCAGAAGCAAAGGCAAGGCACTGCTTTATGCAACTATTTCCGGACTCAGCGAAGTCATTGGAGCACTGCTGTGTCTGGCTGTGACAGCTCTGTTCGGAGTAGAACTGACAGGGGTCGGACCCGTGTTCCCGCTGATATTGGCGGCCGTAGCCGGCATCATGATATACATATCGCTGGATGAGCTGCTTCCGACAGCGGAAAAATACGGCAAACACCATATCGCCATAGCCGGAGTCGTCGGAGGCATGGCCATCATGGGAGTCAGCCTGCTGATACTTTAACGGGAGCGTCTGACAAAACGCACAAAATAACATCGTTCCCCAAGCCGACTCTGCCATAGGATGAAAAGCCGGACGGTAATCGAACTGTCGTCCGTGAAAACGGGCTGTTTTACGGACAAGAGGAACAAAACGAAGGGGGGGTGTCCGTGAAAACGGGCTGTTTTCCGGACAAGAGGAACAAAACGAAGGGGGCGTCCGTGAAAACGGGCTGTTTTACGGACAAGATTAAACAAGACAACAAAAACAAGACAATATGGAAAAGATTTTAGACAGATTTTTAAGGTATGTAGCTGTGGACACCAAGGCCGATCCGGAATCGGAGTCGCAGCCAAGTGCCGCAAGAGAACTCGACCTTCTGAAGATGCTTCGAGACGAGCTCATCGCAATGGGAGTCGAGGCTACGCTTGACGAATACGGATACGTGATGGCTACAATCCCTTCAAACTGCGGCAAGGACGTGCCGGCAGTCGGATTCATCGCCCATGCAGACACTGCTCCGGATGCCCCGGGCAATGATGTGAAGCCTCAGATAATCGAGAACTATGACGGAGGAGACATCCCTCTCAAGGGCGTCCCTGGACTAAGTCTCAAGCCTGCGGAATTCCCTGAACTTCTCAACTACAAGGGCCAGACCATCATCACTACGGACGGCACCACCCTTCTCGGCGCAGACGACAAGGCAGGAATCGCTGAGATAATGAATGCCGTACAGTATATCGTGGAACATCCCGAATTCAAGCACGGAGACATCAAGATAGGTTTCACTCCTGATGAGGAAATCGGACGCGGTGTGGTGAAATTTGATGTAGAGAAGTTCGGTGCAAAATACGCCTACACCATGGACGGCGGGCAGATCGGAGAAATCGAGTACGAGAACTTCAATGCTGCAGGAGCAACAATACGTATCCAGGGATGCAATGTCCACCCTGGCACAGCGAAAGGCAAGATGAAGAACGCCATCCTCATCGGAATGGAGCTCAACGGTCTTCTTCCTGTGGAACAGCGTCCAGAATACACCTGCGGATATGAGGGATTCTACCACCTGATCAGCTTCAGCGGAGAGGTGGAGAAAGCCACATTCTCATACATCATCCGCGACCACGACATGAATCTATTCGAACAGAAGAAGGAATTCATCCAGAAGTGCGTGGACTTCATCAACGGGAAGTACGGGGAAGGAACTGCGGTCCTCGAGCTCAAGCACCAGTATTACAACATGCGCAAGCAGGTGGAGCCTCACTACCATATAGTGGAAAAGGCCATGAAGGCAATCGAAATGGCAGGCATCGTCCCTAAGGTGCAGCCTATACGTGGAGGTACAGACGGAGCCAACCTCTCGTTCATGGGACTACCTTGCCCTAATATCTTCGCAGGAGGCCACAACTTCCACGGCAAGATGGAATATCTTCCTCTGCAGAGCATGGAAAAAGCCAGCGAAGTCATCCTGAACATCATTTCGCTCTACGCCGAGGAGTAATACATTCCTGACATAAACATACTGCCACTATGTGGAAGCGACATGCCCCCGGCCAGGGGGTGCCTCCCGGAGGAAGGCGGGGGTCGCTGGAACATAGTGGCAGCATGTATTTACATCAGCACTGGAGATCAGGTATCCTATTTACCCTGATCTTTCTGCTTCTGGTAATAGTCGATGTAGTATTCCAGGAGGTCGTGTTCCTTTTTAGCCTCCTTGGCAGCCTTTTCGAGAGACTTGCGCTTGCGCTTGCGTTCCTTGGCCAGCTTTTCTGCAGCCTTTTTCTTCTCTTTTTCCGCATCCAGTCTATCAAGCTCAGCCCAACGGGCTTCCTTGGCCTCCTGGGCCTTTCTCTTCTTTTCGGCTTCAGCAGCCTTCTTGGCGGCCTTTATTTCTTCCTTTGTAGGAGGCTTCGAAGTCACTATCGAATCTTTTACAGCAAGTGAATCCCTCACCGCAAGTGAGTCTTTCATGGCAAGACTATCCTTTACAGCAAGCGAATCCTTAAGAATATGAGAGCCTTGTCGCACTTTCAAGGAATCAGTAACCTTCAGGGAATCCAATCCAAGCAGGCTGTCCTTCACAGCCAATGAATCCAGACGCGTCTTATCCGCTGACATCTGCTCGGCCAGCCGTCTCTCAGCTTCACGGACCTTGCGGAGAGAATCCCTCACCTCTATCTGGCGATAGACATCGGTCATATAGCCAGGGAAATATATGTCAGTCTCCTTGAAAGTAGTCTTTGGACGAGCGGAGTAGCCTATTCTTTCGCTCGGACGAAGCGACAGCGGCGTCACTGCATTGCGGTCTGCCGGACGCTTGTCCGGATACCACGCAAAGCCCTTGAGCTGCCTGTCCTGATCCGAAAGCTGCACTATAGGATAGCCGTCGTTCTTCGGCTGTTCATAATAGTGCACCCTCTGTATATTCCCGTCCTTGAATATCGCGGAAAGCATCTTAGACTCAGCCTTGTTCACAGTGGCCAGAGCCTCCTTTTCCTCAATGAAGAAAACAGCCGAAGCTCCTCCAAGCACATCAAACCTTTCCAGACCGCCCTTTTCATCAAAGAATGCCAGCATCTCAGTTCCCTTTATCTGGTCGAAAAGCTTGACATCTTCCTGAATGGTCACAAAGGCATTTGACATAAGACTGGCCATCTCCATCTTGCCGTCGCCTATGACCACAGTGATGCTGTCAGCACTATACTGACGTCTCACCTCCTGCCAGATTACAGGCTCCTTGAAGAGACGCGCGAGAGAATCAAGGTCGGAATATAGAAGCGAATCGCAAATCACCTGCATGTCCTTCTTGTAGATCTTCACATTCTTCAATGCCTCCAGAAATCCTATCCTGGCCGTATCCTTCGGCTCCGGTATATCCACCGCGAGAGAATCCGTCACAGCCAATGAATCCACTACTGCAAGGGAATCGTTCACCATCAGCGAATCCGCCACAGCCGCAGCCATAGGCGTCTTCTCAGGATTCTTCTCAGGATTCTTCTCAGGATTCTTTTTCTCCTGAGATTTCTTGTTCTTATGTCCCGCCTGCTTATTGACATAGTTAGGGTCGTTCATGGCTTCTTCCTCAGCTGCCTTTGCCGCTGCCTCAGCCGCCTTCTTGCGGAACTCTCCCACAGGGTCCACATCAAGGGCAGCAAGCCTCTTCTGGGCATCAACCACAGCCATTGAATCCACATCACACTTCTTCAGAGTGTAGTAAACAAGCTTTTCTGCTCCAAGATAGACAGTATCGATGCTTCCGTCCTGCTCCTCTGTCTGGGTAATGACGGCAGGCTTCCTGGTCATAGTGACCTTTGACAGAGAATCCACATATTCGATCCTGCCGGCCAGGGAGAACACGTTTCTTGTGGTGTCCGACACCTGGGCATTTCCAAGCATCTCGACATTTGCGGTGTTCCTGTAGAAATAAAGACTGTCACACCAGCCTTCCTGAGCTTCCGACATCACATGCACATTATCCGTGAAGAAGAAGACTTCATTTCCGCGGTCATACCATCCTCTTCTCGAGGAAAGCATGTTGTTGTCCTGCCACACATCGGTTGCACTGGCGAACGTGGCGAGATTGAGTTCGGACTCGTACTTGAGGTCCCTCGTCTTTACAAACACCGAATCGGTAAACATGTTCACATCGATATTGAAGGTGAACGTCTTGACCTTGGTGTCGTAGGTTCCTGTACGGCTTTCAATAATCTGTCCGTCCTTGTCGCGCATGGATCCTCCATTCATGAAGACAGCCAGAGAATCCTTAGTATTATAGTCCAGATGTCTGGTCCTCAACGTATTGTGATCCTTGTCGGTAAGCTGCACGACAGATCCCCTGAACTGCGCAAGATCCTGCTTGATAAGATATGTCAGCTTGTCACTGGTAAGGACAGTTTCATCCTGGATGATGCTCACCTTGCCCCAGGCCTCTATGATTTCGGTCTCCACATTCCACAGGGCCGTATCACATATAAGATAGGCATTGTTATGAAGGAAACGTGCAGGCCCGACCACCTTCCTATAGCTGGCACCTGCCACATCCACCATCTGGGCTGATTTCGAACTCAGGAGCACGACAAGGCTGTCCTGATCCTGCTTGCCTTGAGCAGAAACAGACATCCGCCCTCCGATGAGAGCCAAGAGAATGATTACGATTGTCCTGAGTATGCGCATCGGGAATTATTCGGTCTTACGGAATTTCTCAGTCCATCCCTCGCGATCGAATACGCAATCCTTGAACAGAGGGTCGATAATGATATAAGTCGTCTTGATCTTCTCTTCCACAAACCTGTCTATGGCATCCATGGAAAGCTTCTGCTTTGCCTCATTCATCAGAAGAGTATAATCATGCTTGAAATCCGCAGTGTGAGCCGGCAGGATCTTATCAACCTTCACGATCTTATAGACAGTGTTTCCGTTGCGTCCTTCGTTGTCGAGAGACTCGATAGGCTCCGAAATCTCGCCTTCCTTGAGATCCTTGATGGCAGCGTAGTCCTGAGGCTTGAGCTGGTCGATCTCGAAGTATGACGATCCCGACATAGGGTCCGCCATCTGACCGCCGTTGGTCCTTGTGGCAGGGTCCTCGGAATAGAACTTCGCAGCAAGCTCGAATGTAACAGCCTCATTTGCAAGCTCGTTGCGAAGACTGTCAAGCACATGGAAACCCTTTTCCCTGTCCTCTGAAGTGTATTCTGGCTTTAGAAGGATATGACGGGCATTGAACATGTCACCCTTCTTTTCAAGAACTTCTATAAGGTGGAATCCATCCGGAGTCTCTACTATCTGAGACACCACTCCCGGCTTCAGCGCCATGGCTGCGTCCGAGAATGCAGGCCAGAAAATAGATTTTGATGCAAGTCCGAGTTCTCCTCCCTTTCTTGCACTTCCCGGGTCCTGAGAATAGATTCGCGCCAGAGTAGAGAACTTCTCGCCGTTGATGATACGTTCGCGTATAGCCAGAAGGCGCTCCTTGACGGCAATATTCGCAGCATCGCGGTCCGGATAAATGCATATCTGGCTGAGCTGATACATTACAGGGACGACAGGCAGGTCCTCCTTATCAGTCTCATCCACATATTTCTGCACATCATACGGAGTCAGTTCAGGAACGGAACCGGCTATCTTCTGCTGCATCTGCTGGGTGAGGGTCTGTTCCTCAAGACTCTTGCGCCATTCCTGACGAAGCTTGTAAAGCGGCTTACCGAACTGCTTCTCCACTCCTTCATCTCCGCCATAGAAACTTCTGATGTTGTCCACACGTTCCCTGAGATTGGTCTCCACCATGTCGTTATTGACTTTCAGGGAGTCCACTCTCGACTGCATGAGGAAGAGCTTTGAAGTCATCATCTGCTCAAGAATCTCACACCTTCCTGTCTTGTCGGAAATCATCCCGTAGGCCTTCATCATGTTCACCTCTTCCTCAAGCTGGGAAATAAGGATCACCTCGTTTCCTATGACAGCCACGGTCTTGTCCACTATTCCATTCTGATACTTCTGCGCAGAAGCGGTAAATGAAACGGCCAGAAAAGCCACAACGGCTACTAATCTACTAGCGCGGATATTATTCATATTTTATCAATAAATTACAAATTTTCCGTTTTCGCGCGCGTCCTTGAGCAAATCCTGTTCCAGAGAATTCACCAGCGCCTGCTTGCGCGCACTTATTATCATATCTCTTATCATGGGAGCACAATATTCGATCGGAGCGACCTCGTTTTCGGCGTTCATCTCCCGTATATATGCAAGCCTGACGATGCCCGCGGTGTCCTTATGCTCAACCCACCCCTTCCTGTCTATCATGGTCATGAGGGTCACATAATCCAGTGAAAACTCCCTTGCCAGCACCACGATATCCTGCCACTGGTCCTCCCAGGTGGTAAACTTTATAGCAGAGGAAAACGCAAGGCTGTCCGCCTCTACGATATCTTCCGTTACCTCCGAAGTCATCCTCTTCCTTATCGGCTCAAGCGTCGGGGAGTCGGAAGCGATGCAAAGGTATCTCGCCTTCACAAGGGGACGCTTCATCCTGAACTTGTCCTGATGAGCCGAATAATACTCATCCAGAAGATCATGACTTACAGCCGTATCAAGTCTCTCATTGACAAACAGCTGCTCGTAACGATACTTCAGAAGGGACTTCCTGTAGTCCTCCAGTTCTTTGGAAACATCCTTTTCGGCCTTCGACAACTGCTCCTCGGCAATTGTCAGATAGACCAGGTCGGACGCCCATGAATTTATATACTGGATCGACAGACGGACACTGTCCTCACGCGAGATTCCCTTCGGAATCACTTTGTCGAGGTCGCTTCGATAGAGCTTCGTCTTGCCCACTTCGGCCACGACTTCCCCGCCCGTAAAAAAGGATGAAATCGTCCTGCACGACACACATGCCGTCAGGACGATCATCATGATCAGAGCGATATGTCCCGCCTGCCTCATCAGACAGATTATCTTGAATAGTTCGGAGCCTCGCGTGTGATGGTCACGTCATGCGGATGTCCCTCGAGATATCCTGCATTGGTGATGCGCACGAACCTGGCGTCACGAAGCTTCTCGATGTTTGCAGCTCCCACATAACCCATACCTGCACGGAGTCCTCCGACAAGCTGGTAAACAACCTCGTTGAGAGTACCCTTGTAAGGCACCTGTGCAACGATTCCTTCCGGAACGAGCTTCTTGATGTCCTCTTCCATATCCTGGAAATAGCGGTCCTTCGATCCCTGCTGCATAGCCTCAAGCGAGCCCATTCCACGATATGACTTATATTTACGTCCGTTGAGGATGATGGTTTCTCCCGGCGACTCCTCCACTCCTGCGAAGAGAGAGCCGGCCATAATGGTGCTTGCACCTGCCGCAAGAGCCTTCACTACGTCGCCTGAGTAACGGATACCACCGTCAGCGATTACAGGAACGCCTGTGCCCTTAAGGGCTTCCGAAGCCATCATCACAGCAGAAAGCTGAGGCATACCGACGCCGGCGATGACGCGTGTCGTACAGATGGATCCCGGTCCGATACCCACCTTCACAGCGCTTACACCTGCATCTGCAAGAGCCTTGGCACCTTCGGCCGTTGCGACGTTTCCTGCCACGATCTGCACGTCAGGAAGAGCCTGGCAAGCATTCTTAATAACATCAAGCACGCCCTGCGAGTGGCCATGAGCAGTATCGACTACGACTGCATCCGCTCCAGCGCTCACGAGCATCTCGATGCGCTCTATCGTATCCGACTTCACACCGACCGCAGCTGCCACGAGAAGGCGGCCCTTGCTGTCCTTCGATGCGATAGGATTGTCCTTAATCTTCATAAGGTCCTTGTAAGTGATCAGCCCGACGAGCTTGCCGTCAGCATCGACTACAGGAAGCTTCTCTATCTTGTACTGACGGAGAATGTCCGTAGCATCAGGAAGGCTGATGCCCTTCTTTGCAGTCACAAGGTTCTCCTTTGTCATTATCTCAGACACAGGCATCTTGGGATCCCTCTGGAAACGGAGGTCGCGGTTGGTAACGATACCCACAAGGAAACCGTTATCATCCACCACCGGGATACCTCCGATATGATGCTGAGCCATCATGCCGAGCACCTGACCGACAGTAGCATCCGGATGAATGGTGACAGGGTCATAGATCATTCCGTTCTCAGCCCTCTTCACACGGCGGACCTGATTCATCTGTTCCTCGATGCTCATGTTCTTATGGATGACTCCGATACCTCCGGCACGAGCCATGGCAATGGCGAGTTCTGCCTCTGTCACCGTGTCCATTGCAGCTGACACGATAGGAGTCTGGAGAGTGATGTCCCTTGTGAACTTTGTTGAAACGTCCACAGTCCTCGGAAGGACCTCGGAATGAGCTGGAATCAGCAGGACGTCGTCGAAGGTCAGGCCTTCAATAATCGGAGAATTTGTAAATGTCTGCATCTTGAGAAGTATTAAATTTCTACTGAACTTCTAAACTAAAATTTGGCAAATATAGCTATTTTTCATGAAACTTTGTTATCTTCGTGACACTAACGACATACTACACGCATGATAAATTACAGAAATGACTCCCGTATCATCCTGACACTTGACACAGGCGGTACAAATATGGTTTTCGGAGCCATGCAGAGAGGCGAATTCATCGTGGATCCGCTCGTTCTTGACGCACATGCAGACGACCTCGAAAAATGTCTGGCCACCATGGTGGAAGGATTCAATGCCATCATAGACATGCTTGAGGAACGGCCAGCTGCCATAAGCTTCGCTTTTCCTGGCCCGGCAGACTACCCAAACGGCATCATTGCAGGACCACTGCTGAACTTCCCGTCGTTCAGCAGTCCCGTGGCGCTCGGACCATATCTGAAGAAGAAGTTCAGCATGCCGGTATATATCAACAATGACGGAGACCTTTTCGCCTACGGAGAAGCCCTCGGCGGCATCACACCGGAAATAAACGAGATGCTGGATGAGGCCGGATACAGGAAACGTTACAGGAACCTTCTCGGATTCACACTTGGAACAGGATTCGGAATCGGAGTGATAGTGAACGGACAGATGAACCGGGGTGACAACTCATGCATAGAGATGTTCGCCATGCCTTACAGAAACCATCCGGACGTATTCGCCGAAGAGGGGGTCTCGATCAGAGCTGTAAAAAGAATATATGGTGAACTTTCCGGCAATCCGGGCCACGGGCTGGAGCCAAAGGATATATTCGAAGTGGCTGAAGGCATGCGCAAAGGGGATGCTGCAGCGGCACAGGGAGCATTCGAACAGCTCGGAGAAGTCCTCGGAGACACCATCGCCACCACAGTTTCCATAATTGACGGACTCGTGGTCATCGGAGGCGGTCTGGCCGGGGCCTACAAATACATCAAGCCGGCAATGCTGCGCACCCTCAGGGCCAAGATGCATCGCCTTTCAGGAGAGCCAATCGACAAACTTGCCAGCAAAGTATATGACCTGGACAATCCGGAAGAACTCAGGCAGTTCATAAAGGGGGGCCAGGAAAGCATAAAGATTCACAACAGCGAGCTCGAGGTCACCTATGACCCACAGAAACGGATTGGAGTCGCGCTTTCGAAACTGGGCGCCAACAAAGCCGTATCACTCGGTGCCTACGCCTTCGCCATCGCCCAGCTCAGCAGATAGCGGTCAAGCTGACGGAATCCGAGAAATGAAGACGACACCTTGAGCGACTTTGGGCCTAAAGTCGGATAAACGATGTTCAGGATGAAGCGTCAGTCAGGTTTTAGGGCGATTTTGTGACTGACGGTACCCCAAATGTATATAAATCAACGGTTTTAGCAACCGTCAGTCACAAAAACAGGCAAAAAACTGACTGACGGTATCGAAGGGTTCATTACAAACTATGATCCATATTGGAGTCCTCCTCAATCCCTACCATCAGCCCGGTGCAATCCTTATAAACACAAAAGAAGCTGACCTTTTGGGTCAGCCCCTTCTCTTCATTAAAGGCCACGAGCTCTTGTGAGAGCGTCGGGGTCAGGGTCGGCGCCACGGAACTTTCTGTAGAGCACCATCGGCTCCTCGCTGCCACCCTTCTCAAGGACATTGCGACGGAAAGACATCGCAGTCGCATGATCGAATATTCCCTTCTGTTTAAAGAGCTCGAAAGCATCCTTGTCAAGAACCTCAGCCCAGAGGTAGCTATAGTAGCCGGCACTGTATCCGCCGCTGAAGATATGGGCGAAATAAGTGCTGCGGTAGCGTGGGATGATTTCTTCGATAAGTCCCATATCCTTGCATGCCTGAGCCTCGAAGGCCTCTACGAAAGACGCGTCAGCAGGAACGGCATCAAGCATATGCCACTTGAGGTCCAGAATAGATGCTGCAACAAGCTCTGTGGTCATGAATCCCTGGTTGAATGTCTCAACAGCCTCAATCTTGGCTATCAGCTCATCAGGAATCACCTCATCAGTCTCATAATGGCGCGCATATCCTGCCAGAACATCCTTCTGGAATGCCCAGTTCTCCATGATCTGAGAAGGAAGTTCCACGAAGTCGCGTGCAACAGAAGTGCCGGCAATGCTCTTGTAGGTACACTTGCTGAGAAGTCCATGAAGAGCGTGTCCGAACTCATGGAACATGGTCTCCACCTCATCGAGGGTCATGAGTGAAGGCTTGCCATCCACAGGCTTTGAGAAGTTGCCGACATTCACGATGACAGGACGGATGTCCACTCCGTCAATCACCTCCTGGTTCACGAAATTGCTCATCCATGCACCGCCTCTCTTTGTAGAACGTGGGAAATAGTCTGTTATCAGGACTCCTATAAGGGATCCGTCAGCATCCGTAACCTTGAAAGCCTCACACTCCGCATGATATGCAGGAACATCCTCAAGCTTCTCGAAGTTGAGACCGAAGAGTCTGTTTGCTGTGCAGAACACACCCTCACGCACGTTTTCCATCTTGAAATAAGGCTTGAGCTGCTCCTCATCGAGGGCATACTTTTCCTTGCGCACCCTCTCTGCATAATAAGCCCAGTCCCAAGGCTCGATCTCGGTGCCCTTAGGAAGAAGACCTGCCTTGATGTCCTTATCCATGATCTTCTGCATATCCTTGATCTCGGCCTTCGCCTTGCGTACCGCAGGCTTCATAAGACCTTTAAGGAACTTGTCCACGGCCTTGGCGTTACCGGCCATCTTGTCCGAAAGGAAGAAATCCGCAGGATGCTCATATCCGAGAAGTTTCGCCTTCTCTATGCGAAGGGACATCATCTTCATTATGAGGTCCTTGGTATCGTTCTCATTGCCGTTGTTGCCGCGTGACGAATACGCCTTGAACATCTTCTCGCGAAGGGCGCGGTCCTCTGTGGAAGCCATGGCTCCGCCATACTCCGAGATTGCCACACCGAACTCCTCTGCGAACGCATTGTTCTCAGCGAGAAGCCTGTTGCCGAATGTATTCGAGAGAGAAGAAAGCTCCATGTTGATTTCACGCATGCGGGCCTGCTCTACCTCGCCGAGGGCGATACCGTTCTTTACGAACGCATTGTGGAGTTTCTTGAGAGTCATCTTCTGTTCGGTGGTCAGACCGAGGTTATCGATATCCTTGTAGAGAGCATCCACCTTGGCGAAGAACGCAGGATTCATGAAGATATTGTCGCTATGCTCCGAAAGCATAGGAAGCACCTGCTCCACGATCTTCTGGAGAGACTCGGTAGCATCGGTCTCGGCAAGGTTAAAGAGGACACCGTTCACGCGGTCGAGGATTGCGCCTGAACGCTCATAAGCAGCCACCACATTCTCAAATGTTGGTGCCTCCTCATTTGCTATGATGGCCTCTATCTCAGCCTGCTGCTGCTCGATTCCGGCCTTTACGGCAGGAAGATAATGTGCTTCCTTCACCTTTCCGAAATCAGGAATTCCGTAAGGAGTCTCCCAATTGGAAAGGAAAGGATTAGTACTGCATGAAACCGCTGTCATGATTACCGTAAGCGCAAGAATTATTCTTTTCATGATTATTTGATCTCTTTATTGTTTTCATCATACCACGGCGAACCGTCTGCCTTCTTCACACCGCTGAGGTCGATGAGGGTGAACTGCCTGTCGTTCTCAAACTTTGTGAGTACACCGGTGAATGTAACAGTTGCCGAACCATCAAGAACAGCCTCAGGAATATTCACATCGGCCCACTTTGCATAACCGCTTGAACGTACCTGAAGGTACTTCTGAACGCCAGAAAGGCCAGGCACCTCAAAGAACTGGTTCATGGTATATGGCTGAGGCTTGATAAGGCTCTTGCGCTCGCCTACTGTCTTGCCGTCGTTCATCACTGCAGCATCGAAGTCGCCGTTCTCAACATGCATCTTGAAGCAGCTCTCAGACATAGCCCAAGAAGTGATTCCCCAGTTATGACCGTCCTCCTCATCAAGGAAGAAACGGTTCCAGTTAGACTTCTTGTCAGACTCTTTGACGATATTAGGATCAATGTATCCGATAAGGAACACAAGGTTAGAGTACTTGCAACCCTCAACTGTAACGAGCGTACCAAGATACTTTTCGTCATAGAGCTGAGTGCCGGCAATGGTCACAGGCTTCACAAGCTCCTCCTCTGTTGCCATAGGGCCCTTGAACACATGCTGGTCAATGATAGCTGAGTGCTCGAAATACGCAGTCTCATACTCCCCTGTCTCGTCCTTGTAGCCGATCTGGAGCATGCCCTCGTAGCTGCCTACCGTGAGGTCTGTACAATCGACATAGATCCACTGACCTACCTTGTAGTCGTTATAGAGACCGCTCTTTCCGATCTTGATCTCAATACCGCCTGTAGCATCCTGGATATAGAAACTCTTGTAGATGTTACCAGACTGGTCAGATGTGATGATTTGTCCCTTGATCACGCAGTTTTTTGTGATGTCGTAAGGCTTGCTGTTATTGTCAATATACATCTGCTTCACCTCAGAAATCGGAGTGAACTTTCCGAAATCGTCATCAGTGTAGATCTGCTGCTGCTCAGGATCAGGATATCTGCCCTGATTGAACACCGGCTGAAACTCCTCGCATCCTGCGAAGAGAGCCGCTGCCGCCAATATTATCGTATAAATTCTTTTCATAACTTGTCGTATTCTAGATTTCTCGACTCGACCGTCGGCCTCGCTCGAAATGACAGTATGCATTGTTATTTCGACCGATTTTTAAATCTGTCATTTCGACCGATCGGAGGGAGTGGAGAAATCTTTCAATCTAGAATCTGAAATAGAGGTTCAACATATAGTTAATGCCCTGCATGTAGAAGTACTTCGAATCAAAGCGGTAGAATCTCTCAGCGCTCTCAGAGTCGATCAGACGAGTCTGCTCGTAACCTCCAGTCTTCACCCACTTGTTGTTGGTGATGTTCTGGATGTTCATAGAGAATCCGAAGTTGTACTTGCGGTTGATGTACCACGACTTTCCTACGCTTGCATTAAGCAGGAATACAGGCTTGAACTCTTCCTGAGCAGCCATGTACTCAACTTCTACTGGAGTAAAGATCCCGTCAGGACCGTTAACAGCATAGTCAGTTCTGTAACCAGGATTCATATCGAGATATGACTTTGCAAAGTACTGAGCATCAATCTCGAAGAACCAATATGAATTGGTACGGTAGTTAAGACCGAGGTCTGCTGCAAGCTGTGGTGTAGAAGGAACATAATGCTTCTGATTCTTCTCCACGATATATTTTCCATCAGCATCTGTCTCATATGCCACAGCGCCGAAGTCATCTACATATTTCTTGTATACCGGATGACTTGCCCAATATGGAACCGGTGCGTTCTCATGGATAATCTCTGCGCTGTTATCCACAGTCTGGGTCATGCGCGGAGTCGAAGTATAGATGTACTCACCCAAGCTGAGAGCACCCTCGACAGAAAGGCCCTGTACAGGAAGCGGAACCTTGAATCCGAGCTCGATACCCATATGACGCTGATCGATGCCGCTCATCGCGAAGTTCGTGAACGAATTCTGTGAGTCATCATAGAAGCTCATCATGTCGGTCTGGTCCATGATCTTTGTGAAGAATCCTGTCACACGGAGATTGTATCCGTTGCTGCTGAGCTGATAGTTGATATCAGATGAGAATGTCTTCATTGTCTCGAGGTTCGGCACGAGAGAGTTTCTTGTACGTGGCGAGATGAATGACTGAGAGAATGTAGGAGCATCATTGAAGTAACCTACGTTAGCATAGAATCTATGACCGCCGACGATATGATACTGAAGACCGAGCTTTGCAGAATATGTGAAGAATTTCGGCGCAGCAGATAATCCCTTTGAAGTGATAGGAACACGCTCGCCGTTTACCTTCTCATATGATGTGAGGTTCTTACCGTCCACCATGAACTCTTTTTTATCATCGCCGAGACCTGGGAAGAGACCCTTTCTCACAAGACCCTCTCTCCAGAAGGTCTCATAACCTGCCTGAACGGCGAGGTTTGCCTTAAATGCTCCAAGATCGAGGTCGCCGTTTGCCCAAAGATGATGCTTAAGTACGTTTGCATAGTAGTCATAACCATACTTGTCGCCCAGATGAAGCACCTGAGCCGCACCATTAGCCAGATAGTAATCCAGATCGTTCTGGACCATTGCCTGGTTGGAAGCGAAGTCACGCTCAGCGAACTGGTCGATGTTCACATAGTAGTCTCCGCCAAGAAGATCGTCGAGCTTCTTGTAATACTCTGTGCGGTTCCACTTATAGTTTACGCCACCTGTGAGCTTGAACCACTTCGCAGCATCCCACTTCACGTTTACACCGACGTTGATATCATTCTGGTCAACGCGACGCTCCTCGAGCACATATTTCGAACGCGCATCGCCATTTGCGTCAAGGTTGTTCCAGTTGACATTATAGAGTCGATCCCAGTTAAGGTGGGCGTATTCAGGAATGTTCTCCTCCCATGCGTACTGAGCCCATGCTGCCTTCTCTCCATTCTGACGGCCATAGTCAGGATCGTCCATCCAGTAGTAGCTTGGTAGGTTGCGGTAGTAATCCGGACGCGGATCCGGTGCATCGTACCAGTCCATTGCCGTGTAGCCGTTCTTACCTGTTCTCCAGAGCACTGTTGCAGAAGCCTCGAGATTGTCGGATGGAGTAGCGGTGTACTTGAGAATAGTGACAGGCTCGAATGTCTTGCGGACACGTGCATTGCGCACCTTGCCGTTCTGATAACCCCAGTTAGAGTTGTACATATTGTCGCCCATGAGGTCGTAAACCTCCTGGGTGGAAGCGTTCTGAGCACCTCTCTCTCCAGGAGCCGCGAATGTCACGAGGGCGATGCGGTGAATATCGTCGAACTTCTTCTCTACACCAGCGTAGTATGCGAAGTTACGGTAGAAAACTCCGTCCACCCAGTCATTTCCACCGATACGTGCCGATACGTTGAATGCATATGACCAGCCGTTGTCAAGCTCGCCGGAAGCATATGTCGCCATGAGGCGGAGACGGTAGAGGGCGCTGTTTGTAAGGGCGCTGAATCTCCATCCTGGACGCACACTTGAAGGCATTGCGTGGATGTTGGTCACACCGTTATATCCTCCGAATCCATAATCGGAAACCTCGTTGCCGACAGTTGTCTCCTTGCTTCTCATGGCCTCGTTAAGACCGCTCCAGAGAGAGAACGGAGAGTAGCCGGTGATAGCGTCGTTCATAGGAATGCCGCTGAGGTAAACGTCCTGGGACTCAGAGGCATAACCTCTGTTCTTGAAGCGGATGTTGCTGAAGCCGAAGCTTGCGATGTTGGTGAAAGGGTCGTTCGAGCCGAAGAGGATCGATGGAGAGTCCTCGAAACCTGAATCGTCCATGTCGAACTCGGCGAAGTTGGAATCATCCACCTCCGCAACCACCTGCTCGATGATCATACCAACGGAGATGAGGTCCTTTACATAGCCCTCGATGGTCACATTCACATGCGCATCCAGGAAGCCAGGGGCTTTGATTGTCATGTCGTACATTCCGTTAGGAAGATTCTCAACGATGAATCTTCCGTCAGCATCGGAAACAGCTTTGGCGACTGTCTCCCCATTCTGGGAGAGAGTTAGCGTCACATCGGCAATCGGTGCTCTGCCTGCACGGTTCACTACCGTACCCTTGACTCCTCCAAAATCGCTCTTCTGAGCAAAAAGGGACGCTGCACAAAGCACTGCCGCAATTGTTAATAATACCTTTTTAATCATTTGAATTTTATTATACAGATTTCTCCACTCACTTCGTTCGGTCGAAATGACAAGGTAACTCCCGTTCGGTTGAAATGACAGTACGATATCGTTCCATTTGTCATTTCGAGTGAGGTCGAAGACCGAGTCGAGAAATCTTCTTCACTATTTAGTTATTACTATATAAGTCGGATAATGGTCGCTGTAGCCGCCGATGAACGCGCCGTTGGAGAATGTCCTGAACGGAGTGCCCTTGTACTGTCCCTTCTGGTTAGTCAGGAACTTAGGGTTGTAGACACGTCCGTAATACCCCTTCTTATGGAGCTGGCGGATTGCAAATGTACCCTCCGGAGCATTTGCAAGCGCATTGTTCACAAGCAGAAGGTCATAGATGCTCCAGACACCCTGATATGCGAGGGAACCGAAGCCGGCCTTGAGCATTGAAGTGAAAGGTGAGAAGAAATCACTGTCGGTCACATCTTCCTTGAACTCCTTGCCATGTAGATACTCAGCCATAGATGGGTCTGTTGGATTGTCGTTCATGTCACCCATGCACACAATCTTGATGCCCGGATACTTCTGCTGCATCATCATCGAGTGCTCATACATGATCTCGCCGCCACGGTCGCGAAGCTGGTTGCCGCCCTTCTTTCCGCCTGCGCGTGAAGGAAGGTGAGCCACATAAATGGCGAAATGTTCACCGTCGATCAGTCCATGAACCATAAGGATGTCACGGGTCTTGAAGTAGTCCTTCTGCTCCTGGTTCATGATGAAGTCGATCGAGCTACCCTCGAATGTGAACGGGATCGACTCGCTGTCAAGGAAGGTGAACACCTCAGGCTTATAAAGCAGGGCCACGTCCACACCACGTCTGTCCGGACCGTCATAATGGACGATCTGGTAGTTGGCCTCAGCGATCTGCGGATCCATCACAAGGTCCTCCAGCACAAGACGGTTCTCGATCTCAGAAACTCCAAGAAGGGCATGCCATGCGCCGTTCTCCTCCTTCATGCTTCTTATGACCTTCGCCATGTTATGAAGCTTCTTCTGATACTTGACCTCAGTCCACTGATTCTTTCCCTCAGGAAGGAACTCCTCGTCGTTCTTTGCCGGATCGTTGTATGTATCAAACAGATTCTCAAGGTTATAGAATCCGATGATATAGTTCTTCGAGCCCTTTTCCTGGGCCTGTGCGCCGGATGCCAGAAGCACCAGCGCCGCAAAAACGATTAATATTCTTTTCATATCTTTTACCACCAAACTGATGAATTAGCCGGATCCGCCGCTTCAAGCTTTGCAGCCTGGTCAGCGCCGATCTTAGCCGGAAGATTCACGAAGAAGTCGATTCCCGTCTTATTCTCAAGCTCGTCGATCGACATCGAATGTTCCTTGCCGACATTTCCTGTATATGCCCTATGCTCAAGATAGAATGCGGCTGCATTCCATGTTCCAAGAGTCGACTTCGGGCTATATTTCAGAACAGCCTTGAAATATGCATCCGGGATTGTCACGCTGTTGCCGTATGAATCCTTCTCCTTCTTGCTTGAAGAACTTACAATGACACCCGTAACGACATATGTCGTATCTGATGAGTTGGCATATCCCCTGACCTTGCTCTCAAGATCTGCCCAGATCTTCTCATTATGCTCATTGAGCTGCGGAGTCATGTTTGTTCCGTAGAATGTCTGTGCATTGGCATCATAGCAGCACTGACGGTCTGCAGAAGGCAACTGATGTCCTCTTGCATAGTCTCCCGCATAGCCACCGAAAGGTGCAGCTGAATCATTACCAAGAAGCGGATCAAGGGCCCATGCCTTTGTTCTTCCGGCATTTCCATTTGTGTAGAGCTTACAGAGCGGATATGCTACCCAGAGCGCCACACGGTCTTTCTGGCTCCAGCCGAACGAGTAGTTGCGGTAGGTCTTGCCGTTCATTTGGAAATGGTGGGCATAGTATCCAAGATTCGGATTGTTAAGAGCCGGGAGCTCGAGCCAACCTGTCTTTGCCAGGTCAACATTACCCTGACCTGCGCCGCTTCCGGAACCATTGTCTCCTCCGGTGTCCGGATCATCGTCGGGATGCTTGCCGGAGCCAAGCTGTGTAAAGTCGCATGAAATAGACCTCATACCATTGTCAAGATAGATCTTCAGACTCCTGTCCTGCTCGCCGGCATTGACATCATACGAAAGCACGACATTGCTCTTGTCACCAGTACCGGAAGTAGCGTTGAGACTTGCCCAGTCCACTTCGCCGGTTTCAGCAACAAGCGCCAGTGTCCAGTCTCCGCTGCACTTGACATTGACAAATTGCTGTCCCTTTCCAGAGGCAACAGTCGTATTCTTGATAGTAAGCGCTAAGACCTCATCCTTCGCAATAGGAGTCTCGCATGAAGTCAGCATAAGGCCGCAGGCAGCCATCACGGCTGCTGCGACCTTTATTATTGATCTGAATTTCATCTAACTATTAATAGTAAGTAACCTCAATTTCCTTTACGTATGCACGGTGGTTCTTGTCTGTTCCTGTTGAAGTGAACATCACGGCATTTGCAGCACCAGTCCATGTACGGACATCACCCTCAGCCGAAAGTTCTCCTGTGTTCGGAGCAATATACCACTGCTTATAATCGAAGGTAAACTTGATTGAAGAAATTGTTCTGCCAGCTGCAGCCTTCACATCGAGAGTTGCACCATTCTGATACATGCGGATTCCCTGGCTTGCATCATAGTATGCCGGAGCTGTTCCTGCAGTTCCCTTCTTGAATACAAGTGTGATATTGTCATCTACCTTGATTTCTTTTCCGTCTACTACTTCTGCATTTGCAAGACCGAGTGTGTTCATTACGATCTTGGCAACTGTTGCCTCTCCTGTAGGAGGAGTCGGAGGAGTCTCTGGCTCCTCTCCGCCAGTACCCGGCTGCTCACCGCTCGCTGCGCCAAAACGCTCGCCTGTAAGACCTGCAAAGTCAGAGTTCTGAGCGAAGATGATCTGCATGTTGCCGTTGTTGATAGAAGAGATACCCTTGATTGTACCTGATCCCTGAGGAACTGCAGTTGTACCATAGGTCGCATACTTAGATGAGAAGATGACGAATGAGTTTCCGTTTGCATCCTCTACCTTGATGCTGGTATGAGCACCGTCCATCACGAATGTCTTGCTAAGGTCTGCGTCAGCCACCTGAACACCCTCGATAGCGATATACTGGCCCTCGTACTTGTTCGCGAGGAAGTCTGCGATTGTTACGGTCTTAGGTGTCACAGTGTTGCCTGAAGAGATCTTTGTGATCTTGTCAAGAGCAAGGCCGCTCACCTGTACTGCACCGTTATACTCACCTACAGAAACCCCTGAAACATCAACCCTAACCTTGTCACCGAATGCGAATGTATGGTTTGCTGCAAGGTAGAACTGAAGACCGGCAGTCTCGTCCTGGATGTACATTCCCTTCTTTGAAGTAAGGTTGTTAAGATCCATGTTAGAGATGACCACACCCTCGATTGCAGAACCGCCGTTTGCAAGGAACTCTGCGATAGTTACAACAGTACCATCTCCAACTGGAGGAGTAGGAGTCTCTCCACCTTCATTTCCACCACCTGTAGCACCAGCGTTGAAGTCCTTCTCCACGCCCTGAGTGAAGTCGATTGCTGTTCCAGCTGTTGTCGAAACAACAAGCTTGAAGTCATCGAGACGGTATGCACTTGCAACATCAACCTGCATACAGATAGAAAGGTTCTCGGTACCTGCAGGAACTGTGAAGTTTGCTGTAGCCACATTCCATCTTCCGTCTGCAGTACCAGCAAATGTGTAGTCTGTAAGCTCAACCCACTTTGTACCATCGTTGCTGAGCCAGATGTGGTACTCGCTGTTTGTAAATGTGCTGCCGTCAGTCTGAGAATACTTCTCTGTACCGAATGTAAGGGTAAGACCTGTTGCACCGCCAAGAGCAATGTTCTTGGTTGCGAAATAAGGATAATCCTTACCGAAGAAGATATTGTTCATACCCGAACCAGCGTAGTCTGAATATGTACCGTTAGAGTTAGAGTTATTTCTTACTGTAACGTTCTTTGAAGCATAAGTCACGTTTGCAGCACCTGTACCTGCAGCGTTCTTCCATGCATCTGAGCTATCAAGAAATGGCCAGCCGTTTGAGCCCTGAGCCGCAGCTGTCTTGTCGTAGTTGTTGCTGTAGATTGCAGTTGCATCGGAAGAACCGCCACCCTGGTTTCCACCACCTGTGTTACCTGCTGCGAAATCCATCTCAACTCCCTTAGAGAAGTCTACTGCTGCACCACCCTCTGACATCACAAGCTTCATGTCGTCCATACGGTATGAACTTGCCACAGTCACCTGCATGCAGATAGAAAGGTTCTCGGTTCCTTCTGGAACGGTGAAGTTTGCTGTCGCGATGTTCCAGCGGCCCTCTGTTGTACCACCTGCGAATGTGTAGTCAGTAAGCTCTACCCATTTAGCACCGTCGTTACTGAGGAAGATCTTGTACTCTGAGTTTGTGAATACACTTCCGTTGTTCTGTGAATACTTCTCAGTACCGAAAGTAAGAGTAAGACCTGTAGCACCGTTAAGAGCGATGTTGTTTGTCGAGAAATATGCAGCAGAACCGAAGAACATGTTGTTCTTACCTGAACCCGCATAGTCTGAATAGTTGCTGTCAGAAGTTGAGTTGGCACGAGCAGACATGCCCTTGAAAGCATACTCTACGTTAGCCGCACCTGTTCCTGTTGCATTCTTCCATCCCTCGAACTGATCGAGATATGGCCAGCTTGAACCAGTACCGTAAGTATTTGTAGCCTCTTCCTTGTCGAAGTCATTGTAGTAAACGATGAGAGCTTCTGGTGACCCGCCAGGACCTGCCTGAGATACTGTCAGATACTTGCTCTTCATACCGATAGTGAACTTGATGTCAGCATTGCGGTCCATATCCGGATTTTCAAGTACACTTACTGTAACTGTCTGAGGATCAGCAGAAGCAGCGCCTGACTCTGGAGAAACGACTACCCAGTCAGCATCTGTTTCAACTTTCCAGTCACGTGTCGCAGTTACGATAAGCGTTTGATTACCGCCTGCCACATCAAATGTCATCTCACTTTTGTCAATAGTGATGTCTGGAGTACCGAGATCCACATTCTCTTGAGTACACGCTGCAAAAAATGCTACAGCCGAGCACACTCCAAAGAAAAAATTCCTTAATTTCATAATGTGTTGTTTATTAATAGATATTTCCAAACCATGAATCTGCAAATATAATTATCTGCCCACATTTTTGCAAGAGAATCTTGGGGTCAGCAAATATGATTCCACAAATAAAAAAATCGGGCAGTTCCTAAAAACTGCCCGATCATATATAAAGTTACTAAGAGTATTCTTAGAAGAACCAACGGAGGCTGAGGAGCATCTCCCAAGTTGAAGAAACTGTAGTGAGCTTATTCCAAGTTGGCTGAGTGAATGTGTAAGTAGAAGTCGCAGAATCCCACTTGAGGATCTGGTCGCTGCTCATCTGCTGGATAGTACCCCAGTCGCTGTTGAGGAGGTTACCGAGGTTGTTGATATCGAGAGCAACCTGGATAGTATTCTTCTTCTTAGCTACGTTGAAGTTGAAGTCCTGAGCAACCTTGAAGTTGAAACGATGCTGCCATGGAGCAACTACACCACCTCTCTCTGAATACTGGCCTCTGTGGCTGCTGAGATACTTGTCAGAGCTAAGGAATGCCTTGTATGCCTCTTTGTTAGCCTCGTCAGCAAACGGCATGTCAGCAAGCTCCTTGTCAGTAGGGATGTAGATAAGGTTGTTTGCACCACCGTCACCAGTTACGTTATTCATAGTGTATGAATATCTTGTATAAGAGTAGCTACCAACATAGCAGTGGTTATAACCCTCATAGAAGAGACCGAGAGTAGTAGCACCGAAGTTACCCTCATCGATACGGTAGCTTACATTAGCGATAAGACGGTTTGGAGAAACATATGCAGAGTGTCCGAGCTCAGCGATGTTAGAACCCATTGACGAGTAAGTCATGGTGTTGTAAGCTGAAGACACCTGGTCACCGATTCCCTCAGCAGCACTCTTTGATGCACTGTAAGTGTAAGCAGCCATCATCGAAAGACCGAAGTTGAAGTCCTTCTGGAGCATTGCAGTAAGAGAGTAGTAGTGGCCCTTTGCATCTGTGTTAGTAATGTAATAAGGAGTAATTTTACTACCCTGAGAGTTCTTGATATTCTCTGACTTCCATGAAGCTCTTGCCTGAGGCTCACCTGGGAGCTTTACTCCAGCCTCATTCTGAACCTGACCAAGCTTGTGTACATACACAGCTGTGAGGTCCTTGTTGTAGATACCCTCGAGAGTAGCCTTGATGCCACCTGGGAGACGTCCCTCAATAGCGAGAGAAGACTTCCATGTTGTAGGCATCTGAAGGTTCTTGTCCATGATTGTTGTAGATGCAGGAGCAGCACCATCCTGAGCCTTGAATGTTCCACCATAGAGATCCTTGAGGATATCATTGATATTGTTATGGAACGAAGGAGTCATAGGATTTGTTCCGGCAGCATCGATATACTGAGCCTGGAGGCAGTTGCTGTTTCCTGCTGCAGATACGATCCAAACGAATGGGATACGACCTGTGTAGATACCTGTACCTCCGCGAACGATAAGGTTGCGGTCCTTGAGAACATCCCAGTTGAAACCGATACGTGGAGACACGTTCAGACGAGCCTTAGGCATGTCTGCAGTAGAAAGACCCTTGAAAGATGTGCTTGTAGCAGCCTTCTCAGCGAACTCCTTGTTGAAGTTACCTGCGATTGTAGGATAGAAAGGCATCTCGAAACGGATACCGGCAGTAAGCTTGAAGTAGTCGCTGAATGTGATCTCATCCTGGAGATAAGCAGAAGCCTGCATATACTGGAAGCTTGGATAAACCTGCTGGAGGTCGTCACGGTTTGCGTGAGTTATTGCGAATGCCATAGGCGTACCCTTAGCCTTGAAAGCTTCCCATGAATCATATACATAGTAACCTGCACCACCCTGCATGTAACCGTTCTTGGTGTCGTCCCACTCGAACTGGAGACCTGCAACGATGTTGTTGATACCGATGTTATAAGTAAACTCGTCAGTTGCTACAACTGTCTGCACGTCACGGAGGTTACCGTAAGTGAACGGATCCGGACCGAATGAAGTGATGACCGCCTTTGTCCCGTCCGGAAGAGTCTGAAGAATATCCACTGTAGGGAAGAGGTCACCCTCAAAGCTACGAGGCTCGTACTGGTGTGACCATGTAACACGGAACACGTTGCTGGCGTTGTTGCCGAAACGTGAGTTGAGCTCGGCAGCAAGAGACATGAAGTTCTGCTCCTGATAGTAGCGCGAGCTCTCGAAGAACTGAGCGTATCTTGAAGTACGTCCGTAAGTGTTACGGTTGTATGGATTAGGGTTGATAGGGTTCACTGATGAAGAAGGGCTCGAAGAGTACTTATTCATAGTCTGGCTGTAACGAACGTTGAACTTGTGGTTGTCGTTGATGTTCCAGTCGAGACGAGCCATGAGCTTCCAGTCTGGAGTGCTGAGAGAGTAACCCTCATAACGACCTGGGTCGTAGCCATACTCCTTAGCAAGGTATGCCTTTACTTCATCCATGAAAGCACGGGTAGGGCGCACGAAAGTATCCTTATCTGAAGGAACGAAATTATCTTCAATACTACCACTCTCTCTTACGCGGTAGCTTGAGCCTGGAGTAACGTCAGCAGCGTACTCGAAGTTAGCGAAGAAGAAGAGCTTGTTCTTGATGATAGGACCACCTACAGTGAAACCTGTAGTGTTGTTGAGAGACTCATTCACATCAAGCTCTGTATCTCCTACCATTTTTCCCTTAAGCTTGTCGCTGTTATAGTAGTTGTATACAGAAGCGTGCCACTCGTTAGAACCGCTCTTTGTCACAGCGTTGATAGCACCGCCTGTAAAGCCTGAGTGACGTACGTCAAACGGAGTGATGTTCACTGACATCTGCTCGAGAGCGTCGAGAGAGATAGGAGCACCACCAGCAGGGAGGTTTGAACCGATACCGAACGCATTGTTGAATGAAGCACCATCGACAGTCACATAAGATGAACGGTAGTTACCGCCACCGATAGCAAGACCGTTGGTTGTTGATGAAGCCTGAGGAGTAAGCTTCATCACATCGTTCATGCTGCGGTTTACTGTAGGGAGAGCACTCATTGTCTGCTCGCTGATTGAAGTACCTACACCGGCACGGTTGATGTTCATTCCTGACTGAAGACCGTCAGCTGTGAACACAGCAGCATCAAGACCGAGAGCCTCAACCTGAAGTTCCACATTCTGGTTAGTTGTCTCGCCAAGAGGAGCATAAAGACCATTGTACTCCATAGGTCTGTAGCCCATCATCTCCACCTTAAGGGTGTAAGGACCACCAGGAGTCACAGAGTTGATACGGTATGTACCGTTCTTGTCTGTAGTAGAGTAATAGTTGGTTCCTGAAGGAACGTGAGTAGCGATCACAGCCACTCCTTCTACTACCCCCTTGTCGTCGGAAATTCTTCCGGCGAAAGAAGATGTTGTCACCTGCGCGTAGGCAGAAACAACTGCAAACATTGCTACCAAGGCAGCAACAAAGCACTTAATTGTTTGTTTCATAACGTTTTAGTTAAAAATAATAGGTTTTTATGGCGCGAAGATAACATATTTTAATGGTTTTAGGAAGTTTTATACGCACTTTTTACTTCTCTTTCACAATCTCAGGGACATCTGAAAAAAGTTGATTTGGACAACGTGAAAGTTTTTTATTTAAATGTTTGGAAGTAATAAATTTTATATATCTTTGCAGCCCGAAAAATGTGGAGAGATTTGGCTGCTTGCAACCACGTTAAAAAATGCTAAAATATTGACACTGGTCATGAGCATGATGACCGCTTTCATATCAATGTTTTGTGTTTTGTGACGGCTCCGCATTTTGTGGGGCTTTTGTTTTTGCTCTACCCGTCCGGGAAAACCGGGGATTTTCCGGATGAGAGGACAAAAAAACAAAGACCCGTCCGGGAAAACAGGGGATTTTCCGGACAGCAATAGGAAAAGACAAGAAACAATAAAAACGATATGAACTACTTATTTACTTCTGAATCGGTGTCGGAAGGACACCCGGACAAAGTTTCGGATCAGATTTCCGACGCAATCCTTGACGAATTCCTCCGTCAGGACCCCGAGGCAAAGGTTGCCTGCGAGACATTCTGCAGCACCGGACTTGTGGTCGTAGGAGGAGAGGTGCGTTCTGAAGACGCATACGTAGATATTCCCAAGACAGTACGCCGCGTAATCAACAAGATAGGCTACAACAAGGCCGAGTATATGTTCGACGGCAACTCATGCGGTATCCTCTCTGCACTCCACGAGCAGAGTGTGGATATTAACAGAGGCGTGGTCGGTGAGGACGCCGACGCACAGGGAGCCGGAGACCAGGGCATGATGTTCGGATACGCATGCTGCGACACCAAGGAGTACATGCCGCTTCCGCTGGCACTCTCACACCAGGCCCTCCTGATGCTTGCAAAGATCCGCAAGCAGGCTCCTGAGCTGATGCCTTACCTTCGTCCTGACTCGAAGTCGCAGTTCACCATCGAATACGACGGAAAGACCAACCAGCCTGTAAGGGTACATACTATCGTGATCTCCACACAGCACGACGAGTTCACGCCGGCTTCACTCGGCAAGATGAGCTACGAGGACGGATGTGCACAGTTCGGCCAGAAGAGGGTGGACGAGGCGATGCAGACAAAGATCCGTGAGGATGTGAAGAACATCCTCCTTCCGATGCTCATAGAGACTCTTCCGGAGGAAACTGCCGCTCTCTTCAAGGATGACTACATCCTTCATGTAAACCCTACAGGAAAATTCGTGATCGGAGGTCCTCACGGTGATACCGGACTTACAGGACGTAAGATCATCGTCGACACTTACGGAGGAAAGGGCGCTCACGGCGGCGGAGCCTTCTCCGGCAAGGACCCTTCGAAGGTGGACCGCTCGGCAGCCTATGCATCACGCTATATCGCAAAGAACATGGTCGCTGCAGGCGTAGCCCGCGAGATGCTCGTCCAGGTGTCTTACGCCATCGGAGTCGCAAGACCTCTCAGCATATTCGTAAACACTTACGGCACTGCTGCCAACGGACTCACTGATGCTGAAATCGCCGTGAAGATAGGAGAACTCTTCGACCTGCGTCCGGCAAAGATCATCGAGAAGTTCGGCCTCAAGAAGCCTATCTATGAACCGACAGCATCTTATGGTCATGTGGGCCGTGACCCTTACAAGGCAACGGTAATGATCAGGAAGGAAGGCAAGCTCGTTCCGGAACTCGTCCAGTTCTTCGGATGGGAGCTGCTCGACTCTGTCGATATGATCAAGACTGCATTCGGACTATAAGAAGAGGGTGATCAAAAAAGTCACCCTCTTTTCCTTTAAAGACAATGCCTCATCCTAAAGGCATCTGGTTATCCTGAAATCTCTTACGATAGCGTAGTCAGTATCCTTGTTCATATTAACATTTGTATCCAGATACATCAGCTGAACCGTATGGCTTCCTGCTGCAAGATTCATCTTCACCGCATTTGACCATCCGGTAATCTCCCAATCATCCTTGGCTAACTGCGGGAACACACTGACACCCTTTTCAATACCGTCTACATACAAAGTACGGACAGAACATTTATTAGATGATTTCTCATTCCAATGACCATTGGAATAACACCAGTCAAGAGCATATTCTCCGTCTTCTGCGATTTCCACCTGCACTGTCACCTGAAGGCCTTTCTGCTCATTTATCTTCACATTTACAGGTACGACATTTTCCTCACTATATATTCTGACCGGAGCAGAGGTAAAGCCCTCGTTACCGGCAGCATCTACTGCAAGTACCTGCCATTCACCTTCCGCAGCCTGCGGCAACACATAAGATGTATCTGCAGTCTGAACTACAGGGACATTATCATGTAATATAGTATATGAGGTCGCATTCGGAATTGCAGACCAGATGATAGTGCTGTCAACCAATGAAACTTCAGGGCACTCTGGAGCCACAGTATATTCGCGGATTGTAATATATGACTTATCTGTACGTCCGCCCATCTTTATCTCGACACTGTGCTCTCCTTCCAGATCAGCAGGCACAAACGCATTCTTCTGACGTTTTCCGTCAAGAACGAACTCCTTGACCTCGTCTCCATAACCAGAAACGGAAATATTCAGTTTCATGTTTCTATAAGGAAATCCCATCAGACTACGCTCTCCCTTAAGTTCCTTCGGTACATATGGACTGAAGCTCAGACCATCCTCCCTGAACTCAAAGCCGAAGAATGCCCTATGATAAAGTCCGATGAAACCGGACAGACTCCAAAGCATATTGTGTGAGTTCTTACTTGTGGTATATGGATTTCCTGTAGAAGATGTAAAGTTCTCATAATTTGTAGCGTACAGCGCCGCAAGACGCACGTTTGAAGCCATTGCATGCAGGAAGGCAGTGCTGTTGTCAGCCTTGATTGCAGCAAGTCCCCAATAGGAGGTAACGAAAGGCCATACGGCATTGTTGTGGTAATCGAACTGGGACTCTATCTGTGGCCAGAAGATGGTCGGGCCCCATGGAGAGACAGGCATGTCCGACATGAGACGGCTGGCCTTATCCTTATCTGCCACACCCCACAGAACAGCCAGAGACTCGCCAAGAGTTTCCGATCTTTTGCAGAGATACAGGCCATTCTTACCGTAAAGATAACTTCCATAGAAGCCATTTTCTGGCATCCAGAACGCCTTGTTGATCGCTTCAGTCAGATTTGCTGCACGGTCCTGATACTCTTTGGCAGTATCTTCTTCTCCCAAGATCTCTGCCATGCGGGCTACAGTCCTGAGGACCTCACTGTAGACCACATTAGTTCCCAGACACTCGGAATTATAGATATCTATCGCTCGCATCCATGTCGGATAACTCTGACTACGCCAGTCTATAAATGAACTTTCTCCCTTATAAAGACCTGTCTCCGGATCATATAAAGCCTGTGCATCACTTTCAAGGCTGGTAAGGATAACCGGGTATACTTTCTTCAGCCAGTCCATGTCTCCGGTAGCCACATACAACTTCCATGCAGCCACTGCCCAGATTACGCGATCGCTTGAACATGGCCATGATCCTCCTGTACCTGTATCCTGGATTATTCTTCCAAGACGGTCAATCTTTACTTCGAGGGAATTACGCACATTCTGCGGGAGCATATAAGACAGCGACAGGATAGTACTGTAGCTGACATCTCTTGTCCACACGCCCTTCCATAGTGCGCCGGTACGAAGAGTTCCGTCTTCCTCAACCGCGTTGATCATCTCATCGACGGCCATGTTATACAAGGCTGTCTCCAAGACAGATATTCCTGTAAACACACCATGACGGGAAACATCATTACGGCACTCCCAGGCCCTTGGAGAGCCGTCCTTGGACAATGCTGTCGTGTTTATCTTATACTCCGACTCCGCTTGAGCCACATTCTCCTGCGACGACACAGATTCCTTGTTCCACAGATAGGTTTCTGTCTGATAGATCACACCTTTGTCAGAACAGGAAACGGCGACCAGAACCGCCATGATACCGAAAATAATGTTCCTCATGTAATTATTCATTTAATTTGCCGCAAACATACATAAAATATCTAGATATTTGAAGGCATACTGCAATTAGGTAATGATATATCAATTTACACTTGTCATGTCGAGCGTAGTCGAGACCTCTTTATTCTGTCATTCTGTATCCATGTCGTGACCGGGCGTTTTTTCCTGACAAGCGAGGAGGGACTAAAACACAGAAGCAAAAGACCGATTGAGCCAGAAGCAGAGTTTGCTACTATAGCTGTAGCCCATAATATCAGAAAGATGATCACTAACGGATATGTAATGCCGTTATAGGAGCGGAGATAGGGGTAAGTTTGGCCGGCGTGTCCACCCTCGGACACGTTAGAGGGAGGGGCCCGCCGCGATAGCGGTGGGAGGGATGG
>CANBDX010000030.1 GCA_947367315.1 uncultured Bacteroidales bacterium
ATATTATGGAATAGATGTAGAATTTTATTAAAATTCATGGCAAGTGTGGAGGAATTACCATTCATTAATACAGTCTCGACTTTCCCACCTTTATTGAACTTTTGAATCCTATTAATAGCAGATGTTGTAGTTGATGTATAAATAGCTAGTCCATAGTAATTTTTGTTGCTCTTTTTAAGACTTTTATAGTCCTTCAGAACTTTGTTGTTATGACTTTCAATGTTTGGGATAAGTGATAGTATGTAGCTATATAACTTGCCTGTTTTAAGATTTTTGATTATAACCAGCTTTTGATAAACAGGTAGCCTGTATGCTTTTGATTTGTTTGTGCTAAATTCAGCTTGAATATATGATGTTCGTCGTTCGGAATAGATATTAACATCATAAGCAGCATACTTTTCATTATTTGAGTATAGCGCTGTCTCCCATATGGGGGTAAAATCTCCAGGGTTTAATATGCCATATCTGTTGCTATTCGTGGTCTTGGTCAGTCCTTTATAATAGTCATCTTCAAAAAAAGTCTTAGCTTCTTGTATCGTAAATGATTCATTATTATGTGTGGATGGATACATCTCTGTATATGAACAGCTAACAAAAAATAATATGCTTAAGTAAATGCATGCATGTTTTATCATAGGAATTATCTTTTATCGTGTTGTTTTCTCTCTTCTGCTTGTATATAATCGCTATACCATTTTTGGAATTGTTCGGCGCTTAAAATTTTTTCTACGTTTTTAATCTTCCTGTTTTTTATTTCTTGTATTTTTATTTTCTTAATTTCTTTTGCAATGGCGCTATTCTTTATTTTAAGTATATCAATCGCTTGCTTGTTCTCGAATTCTTTATATAAGTTAAACTGCTCTTTTGTGAAACTATATTTTTCAATATATTTTCTTTCCAGACGAGTCTCCCGAAATTTTATCCATACAGCAAACTTGTCTTTCCCGATTAGATTGTAGATGTTCGTGTGGTATTCTTCTTCAAGTTCAGCTTTTTGTATCCTCCTCTCCTTTTTATTTTTAGGTAATCCTTCAATGGATTTAATGTAAGCGTCCTTCAATTTGCCCATTTCAATAGCAGTTCGTGGGGGTAGCTTTAAAATACGGATTTCATCTGTTCGAGCAGCTTTTAAGGCTCCTATGTTGAACAAAGCCTTTTGTTCTTCTGTCAGAATGGCTTTTACATTCATATAATACTCATTGGTAATATCGTCTCTTTTCTTAAGGAATTCGTCGTTAGGCATGGAAATTTGATTCAGCGAATCTATTTGACGGGTTCTTTTAAATGATAACTTTTGAATTATAATACCTTGTTGTTCGGTCAATCCAAACTCTTTATTCCACATTTCCCGTTGCTCCTTAGAACTATCTGCTGTATTTGGCGTCTCAATTCCTTGAGCAATTGTGTTTAAGTTGGAGAATATGCATATTGCGCATAAGGTAATTAGTCCTGTTTTTTTCATGTTTATTATAAATTAAGTCTTTACCACCATATCTGTTGCCCATTTTCGTATGTAAAAGGTCTTTCTTCTTTCCCTTTTGTCCGGTTCCTTAACCAAAGTAAAGCACCTTTGGGGACGTTTATGAATTCTATACTATATTCTGTCGCTTTTTTTGTTCCAAGAGTTTTCCATTCATTATCCCAATAAAAAAGTTCATATTCATCACCAGGTGATATGTCGTTATCATCGTTTCTTGGACAAAATGCTATTGATGATATACTTTGCGGACTACCGAAATCAATTCCTGCCCAGATGTCAAGTACTGGAGACACCTCGAAATATGTAAGTGGATCATTGTCATAGATATGTTTAAGTCCTTCAATACCGTACATGCTTTCTGATGCTATTGGCCTTCCCTTGATTTCTTGACCATTGTCATTATATGCTCTCAATTCAGCCAGACTGAATGTGCCAGATGGCTTACGAAATCGAATGTATCGGCATGGTGGGCATTGGCGTGTTTTGATTGTTTGTATGTGGCTGAGCGATTTGCCGTATATGCGGTGGAGTTGTATTGCATCAGAAAAATCAGCTTCATTTGCACCTTCTATTATACCTCCGTACATGTGTCCTGCGAATCTCGATATTCTCGCTAAACGCGGGAATTTACGATAAAGGATTACTGTTTCATCTTCTTTGGATGGTATGAGCTCTTTTATACCTTGTTTTGATAAAATGAATGCATATCCAGCAGGAATGACTTTACCATTATATATGCAAGGAAGATATAATATTCCATCCCCAATGTTATCCCCCTTTACAGGGTTTTGGTTTTTGTGGTCAAGTCCGGTTCCAACGGCACTAAAATTCATGAGATTTCTATGAATTTCTCCAACGGCAATAGGAAACCAACCGTTAGGATGAAATACGGATAAGTAACATAGTTTATTTTCTGTAACGATGTTCCCACTGAATCGAATGTCTCGTTGTCCTATCTTATGCTCTGATGTTACATCCTTAATTCTGCAATCATTTAATGATGGTGGGATAGATTCTCTGCTTTGATATTTGGCGATAAGGCAATCAAGGTTCTTAGAAAAAGTCTTACGATATACCTTTGCAACCTTATGGCTAAAGTTGTATTCAGTTCCTTTGTCACCTCTGTTTTGGAATACTAAGGTTGTGCCGTTATGAATTAAGACACTACATAATGAATGTCCGTTATTACTGCTCGCCCACATTGGGATAAAGTCAAAGGCTGCAGGTACTCCATATGATCTCATGGCCATAATAGCTAAAATTGCTCTATCGTCACACTTACCGAATTTTCCTGCCATTGTCGCACTATATCCCATTTGCTTATTTCCCCAATCTTCTGGTCTTGTATCTACATCAATTCTATCGTTGATTTGTTGTGCAAGCGTAAGTATGGTTTGCTTGGAACTCATGAGGTTAAGCCACTTTGGTATGTCGGTTCTCCAGTAGTATTCAACCGGTTCATCTGCAATATGTGGTGCAAGTATATAGTTTATAAATATGTCTTTATCATAATATTGTGCCCATGGTTTGCTAGCCCATAGCTCAGATGCAGTCGCTATGCATGTTTTTAAAGAATCAGGGTTTAAATCTATTGAAGATTCTCTCAAAATATGTCGTAGTAGCTCTTGCTCTTTTATTGGAGAGCATGAATATAGTGAGAGAATAATTGCAATTAGAAATGAAATCTTTTTCATATGGTCACAAACTTACATAAAAACCATAGAATTTCCACTGTCAGTACATTAAATCTTTAAAAAGATGACTGACGGTACTCAAAATCAGGAGAAAATACCCGAAAACAGTACCGTCAGTCACAAAATCATTCGTTTTCCTGACTGATGGTCGAAAAGATCCTCAGAAAATTACCTTTCAACCCAGATAGGGGAGCTCCATGCCCACTGCTGGTCCTTCTGACGGACGCGGACGTAGTAGAAGTCGGTGTCGTTTTCAGGCTCGCAGTCTTCCATATAGTGCTCTACGGTCCAGCAGCTCTCAGGCATAGCCCTGTTGAAGAGCACGGCCTCGCTGAGCCATCCGCGCATGAAGTGCGAACGGGAGCCCTCAAGGAGCTCTGCAAGAGTGTGACTGAATGCCTTGCCGTTGAAATCGGAAGTGATGATTCCGTCAAGAGGCATCTCTACGTCGAGAATTACGGCCTGGGTAGCTGGAGTAACTGTGTTAGGATTCTTGGTAGTATGGAGAGCAAGCTCTACGGCTGTGTCGGTAGATCCGACGATGCGGTTGATATGTGTGTGGAACTCTGTCTCTCCTTCCTGAGGCGATGTGAATGCCGCACCGCGGAAACATGGGGTCACGCTGAGGATGCGTCCCTTGCTGATCGTTATCTTTCCGTTCCAAGGCACATACTTTTCCTCGCGGTTCCATCCGTATTCCATCTTGATCTTGCAGCGGATAGTATCGCCCTTAGGGGTTACAGGAATGAGTGGTCCGTTGAGGCGAGCGATGAGCTTGTTGTTCTTCACGATGTCCACATAATCGATGCAGCTTTCGCCTGTCACATTGAGGTAGATCCTTCTCTTGTCGCCCTTCACGACATCACCCATGAATGCGTCGTTGAGGCGGAAGTCGATGTTGATCTTGTCTCCGGTCGCACAGCAGGTATGGCGGGAGCGTAGCCCTTCCCAGATGTTGTCACGGCCGAGGCTCTCTGCGAGCACTCCCACGCGTCCGTCACCATAGCTTCCCGGATAGCCGGAGTGCTGGTCGGTAGAACCCATGATACCGAACTTCTTGCCCTTGCTGAGGCCGTACTGGATTGTACCTTCCCACTGGCGAGGACCCATGTCGTGGTAGTAGTTGATGTCGCCCATGTCTCCTTCTGCAAGACCGTGGCGTGAAAGCATCTCTACGAACGGAGTGGTGTCGCCCTCTGTGAAGAAGTCCCAGTTATAGCCTCTGTAGCCTGTCTGATAGCCCATGTGGTGAGGTGTCACGAACACCTTCTGTCCCTTGAACTTCTTCTTCCAGTCCTCGATGGATTCGCACTCAACGAGCGGAGCGTCAAGGTCATGATGGAGTGCCACATGGTCGCCGTGCTGCATGCTGTGCGCCTCGTAGCCGATGAATGTGAGGAATTCGCCCTCCTTGTTGTACTCCTTGGTCATGGCCTGGTACTTCTGGTATCCGCCGGCGCGGAGTCTCTTGAAGGCATCTGTGTGGTAATCGATCACCCAGCTCAGGCGAGGGTCGTTCTTGCCGGGGATGTCAGGCCACATTGCATGCGGAGTGACGCTCACGAAGTCGAGCTGTCCCTTTGCCGCCTCGAATGCGTCGCGCATGTCGCCATGTCCGTAAGTGAGGTTGCAGTGGTTGTGGAGGTCTCCCCAGAACATCTTCAGGTTGCTTGGAGAAGGCATCACCTTCTTCGCTTCCCTGGAGCCGGGAGCACATGAGCCGAGAAGACTGCCTGATGCGGCGAGCCCCAGCATCGACCATCCTGTGGTCTTTATGAATTTTCTTCTGTCCATATCGGTTATCAGTTTATTTGTTTTCCTTTCTGTTCATGAATCTTCTGTCACCTTTATATAATATGCGCTCCTTTTCACAAGGATCTGTGTCGCCGTAAAGCTCCAGCGTCCTGTCGAGGATTGCGTGCATTTCCTCGCGTTTCTGCGCATATGCAGGATCGTCATAGACATTGCGCATCTCCTGAGGATCCGCCTTCATGTCATACATTTCCCATTCATCCACGTCATTGTAGAAATGGATGAGCTTGCAGTCCTGAGTACGGATGCCGTAGTGGCGCTTCACGGAGTGCTCTGCAGGGTATTCATAATAATGGTAATATGCCGCTTCGCGCCATCCTTCAGGAACCGCTCCTTCATTTTCAAGCACCTGCCTGAGGGAGCGCCCGTGCATGTCGGAAGGCACTTCCACTCCTGCATAGTCGAGGAATGTAGGACCGAAGTCGATGTTCATTGCGAGGGCGGATGTCACGCTGCCGGCCTTTATTGCCTTAGGATAACGCACGAGCAGAGGCATTCTCTGGCACTCCTCGTACATAAACCTCTTGTCGAACCATCCATGCTCTCCGAGGAAGAATCCCTGGTCAGATGTGTATACGATGATGGTATTGTCGAGCTGTCCCTTCTTTTCGAGATGGTCCAGAAGGCGTCCGATGCCCTCGTCCACACTCATGAGTGTAGCAAGGTAGTCCTTCATGTACTGCTGATATTTCCAGCGCACAAGTTCTTCGCCCTTGAGCTTGCCGCTGCGGAATTCGGCGATTCGCGGTGCATAAACGCTGTCCCATTTGTGCTGGACTTCTTCAGGCATGCGTGTGTATACATTGTAAAGTCTGTTGCCTCCTGCGAGGATTTCCTCGCGGGTCAGCAGCTTGAGGTCCCAGTCGTTCTGAAGGGTGTGGGCTATGGACATATCCTGGGTGCGTGCGGCAGTACCTCTTCCTTCATAATTGTCAAACAATGTCTCCGGCTCCGGGAACACTGTGTCGTTAAACATTCCGAGGTGGCGTGGAGCAGGCATCCAATTGCGGTGAGGAGCCTTCTGGTGATACATCAGACAGTACGGACCGTCGCATGAATCTATGAATTCGAGCGCCTTGTCGGTGATGATGTCGGTCACGTATCCCTCTTCCTTTATGTCTACGCCATTCTCCTTGAACTCAGGTGAATAATAGTCTCCCTGTTCTTCCTGTCCGGTGATGATGCTCCAGTGGTCGAAACCCTGAGGCTCGGAAATAAGATGCCATTTTCCCACTACGCCTGTAGTGTATCCTGCCTTCTGCAGCAGCTTAGGAAAGGTCTGCTGCGACCCGTCGAAATGGCTGGCATTGTCAGAGAATCCGTTGGCATGGCTGAACTTTCCTGTCAGGATGCATGCTCTTGACGGACCGGAAAGCGCATTGGTTGCATAGCAGTTGTCGAAACGGATACCTTCGTTTGCAAGCCTGTCCATGTTCGGAGTCTCGATGAGCGTGCCTCCGTAGCATGACATGGCCTGGGTGGTATGGTCATCCGTCATTATGAAAATTATGTTCGGACGCTGCTCCTCCTGGCAGCAGGCTGTAAGTCCTGCTGCCGCCAGAGGAAGCGCGTATGCTGCTTTTAGACGTTTCATTATAAAGTGTAGCTAAGTGTCTTCTTCTTGTCCTTTCCGACCTTGACCTGGATCTTCACTCCATTGGCGTTGTATCCCTTGTCAAGGAATTTTGCAGTGATTGAAGGATTGTCGCCGGCTTCTTCCTTAGGAACGATTACAGTGATGTAACGTACCGGAGTGTTGTCGGTCTTCTTGACGTTGAAGCTGGCATTGATTCTCTTGTTCTTCTTCATGTAGTCAGGAGACTGCCATCCTTCCTCCTTCTTCATGGTCATGCCTTCCGGACCGAAGCACTGGAGCTTCATGTTGCATCCGTTATCGGCCTCTGTGTTGAAATGCATTGTCTCGCGGCTGTTGGTGCTCTTTCCTCGTGGCATCTGATAATGGAGGTTTACTACTCCCTTGGCATCTCCTATGGCCTCATCTACGATAACGAAATATTTTCCGTCCACGAAGAAGATGCTGCGGCGGTGCTTGAGGTTACTGTAGCTCTGATTCTCTGTAACGAAGACCTGCACATCTCCCTCAGGCTGCCATAGAAGCGTCTTCGAATCTGTCGTCTCGATGTTTTCGTGGTTTAATGTCAGGGTGTTGTGGGAAGCGGTCCTGCGGAACCACCTTCTCCACTCCATCACTTCTCCCTCGCCGGCATATACGTATGAGCCTGAATCCTGGAAGAGTGGCCTGCCGTTGTACCAGATCTCGAATGTTCCGTTGTCAGGCTGGTTGTGCCAGAATGCAGGTGGACCGGCCTTTACAGTCATCTGGAGGGCATCCTTGCCCCATCCGTTGCGGAATACGAAGAATCCGGAAGTCGGATATCCGATTGAGAGATGCTCTGGAAGAGCTCCCTTCTTACCGTCGGTAGCCCAATACTTGATGGCCTGATTCTCAGGGAAGAGTCTTGACCATTTCTTGAAGTTGGTCTTCATCTGCTTGCCCTTGATGAGTTTCGCGTCGCTGAAGCATGGGTTTGAAAAGTCAGGGAAGCATATGTTCGCATAGAACATGATCATCTTCTCGATGGTGTCGATGTAGCTTTGCGGGAAGGCGTTGCGGAATCCGTTGAGGTCTGCCATGTCGAGAGCCTTGATGAAGATCTCGATTGATGCAAGATGGTAGTGAGGGCAAAGCTCATACTGTCCGCCGTCGTCATAGATCTGCACGCCGATCTCCCTGTTGAGGATTTCCACACCGCTCTTTCTCCATGTCTCGGCATTCTTGAATTCAGGGAAGAAAGTTCCTGCATAAATCATTCTCTGTGCCTCGAAGAGAAGGTGGTTGCCCGAGTCGGAATAATTGGCCATGATATGCTCGGCATGCCTGTGGTAGTTGAATAGGAATTCTGTGAGGAATTCCGCCGTGAATGCAGGAGACACGATGAAGAGCTGGAACTGGAGAGTCTGGTCCTGGAGACGGTTGCTCACCTCCAGAGGACGCCATGCGAAACGCATGTTCTCCACATCAGGATCCACGTCTGCCTTTACCTCTCCTTCGCCAGGACCGTCAGTGAATACCTTGCCTTTATCGGTGATGTAAGGATTCTTGCGGATCCAGTCGATGTACTGCTTGGTCCATTCCACTGCATATTTTTCGTCACCGCTTATTCTGTAGGCCTTTCCCATAGGGGTGAACCATTTGTGGCGGTGGAGCTGCCAGCGGAGCTCGTTGTCCTTTACCGGCCAGAAACGCCAGTCGATATCTTCTCCGTAGTTATATGAAGGCTGGTAGCCCTTATGAACAAAGAAAGTATGCTTGAGTCCGTCATCCGCCCATTTCTGATGTTCTTCCGAGATTGTAACCTTAGCCGGGTCCTTGATGTCTGGAGTAGCAACTCCTTTCCTGTTCTTATAGTAGTCCAGAAGGGATTTGGCCGCTTCTATGTCGTTTCCTGCCGCATGGAGCGCCTTTACCTGCTCCATTCCCGGACGTTCGAGGTCGATCAGGTCGAATACCTCGCTCCTGAGCTGCGGCACCTGTGCATATGCGCTCATCCCGAACAGGATGGCTGCTGCAAGTGATAGTATGCGTTTCATAGTATGAAAGTTCATTAAAGGTTCCTGTATTCGATGCCCTTTATCTTCATATATCTCTGGAGTCCCTCGAGATAATAGTAGTCGGCGTAATTGAGAGGGACGTCAATCTCGGAACCATGTGCGAGCGAGCCTGTGGAGTGTTTGAGCACGAAGCCCTCGTTTTCGCCTGGCGCTGCAAGATATGCGTCTGTAGAGAGGTTCTTGAGGATCTTCTCTGCATAGTCGAAGTATTTCGCACCGTCCTCAGTCATTGTGCTGAGCTCGAGCATGCCGCATGCGGTCACTGCTGCAGCGGAAGCATCGCGTGGAGTGTCGGTGTCAGCAGGAGCATCATAGTCCCAGTAAGGTATGGCATCTTCTGTGGTGACCTTCTCCATGATCATGTCGGCAATCTTCTGAGCGAACTCGAGATATCTCGGTTCCTTGGTCTCACGATAGATTGCGGTGTATCCGTAAACGGCCCATGCCTGTCCTCGTGACCATGCCGAGTCGTGGTTCTTGCCCTGGAATGTCTCCTTGCACTCTACGCTTCCGTCGTTGTTGTAGCTTATCACATGCCAGCATGTCATATTCTCGCGGAAGTGGTTAGGCATGGTGGTGTCTGCATGTCTCATCGCAACATTCCTGTAGCATGGCTTGCCTGAAAGCCTTTCTGCGTTGAAGAGAAGGTCGAGGTTCATCATGTTGTCGATGATCACAGGGAAGTTCCATCTTCCGAAGTCCCATGAACGGATGCATCCGATCTCATCGTTGAAACGTGAGCAGAGGTTGTCTGCGGTCTGGATGAGGACGGCAGGTATGGTGTCGTTCGGAGCAAGCCTGAGTGCGTTGCCGTAGCTGCAGTTCATCATGAATCCGAGATCGTGTGTGCCGGTGTACTCGCGGATAGGGTTGAGCATGTTGGTGTACTTCGCTGCCTCTGCCTTTACAGCTTCGTTACCTGTGAACTCATAGATGTACCAGAGAGAGCCAGGGAAGAATCCGCTGGTCCAGTCGTAGATGCCGCAGAGACGGCGCTTTCCGAGCTTGTCGGCTGTAGGATGGGTCCTAAGGGAGTCCTTGAAGACCGCCTTGTCCTTGCCGAGCTGGTAGCTGAGCATGTCGAGGTCGTAGCCTGACCAGATTGAACGAGGCATCATGCCTGTGCCGTCGATTTCGGATGCTGTGAGCATAAGCTGGTGCTGAGCCCTGTCGATACCGGTCTTGATCCAGCCGTACTCTTCGGTCTGGCAGCCTGTCATGAGGATCGCTGCAGAAGCTGCGATGATGAGGTTGTTTAGTTTCATGATATAATGTATTTAAGTTAATTTCATCAATGCAAAGTTAGCGTTTATGCGCGCTAAGCGCGTGTGTAATTGTATAATTATCCTTTAACATGTTCCATAGTTCATCAAAGATGTTGAAAATAGACCTTATTTCGTGGCGTGCGGCCTGTTTTGTACAAAACTGAAATCACATTAAACAAATATGATGACATATGATTCAGAATTAATATTATCAGGCACAAAGTCAAGTTCTCTTTTTTATGACGCATTATAATTTTGCAGTATGAACCATTATGCTCTTTGAGTATTGATTTGTAATTAAATAAACCTGTTTTTATGAAAAGGAACTTTCTGCTTCTGCTGCTTGCATTTGCAACTGTTGCATGCGCAGATACGCTTGAAGAAGGGAAAAAAGAGGTCGGAGATCCGAATATTTCCGTACTTCCCGAGGTGGGGAAGCCGGACGAGATCGACAATGATGTCTTTTCTCTTCTGAATCTGGACTATCCTGGTCTGGAGAAGGTAAAGGCTCATTATGAGGCCGGGGAGTATGCATATGCTGCACATTTCCTTCTCGAGTATTACCGCTCCAGGACTGAGGTTTACAATTCTAATCCGGATCTGGTCAATCCTAATCTTACGGATGCTGAAAAGAGGATCGCCGATCAGGCTCTCGAGCATCGCTATTATGTGAAATATGGCGGTGTCGAAAGTACTGATGAGACTACTGGAGTGGAGACTTACTGGAGTTTCCTTGATGCCGACGGCAACATTGACTGGAGTTTTCTTCCTGACGGAGTGGGCTATCAGTCGGAGTTCTCTTACCAGAAGAATCGTCTTCAGTGGATGATTCCTCAGGCGAAGGCCTATAGGGCTACAGGTAATGAGGAATATCTGAAGAACTGGATCGAGACCTGGTGGTCGTGGCTGGAGGCCAATCCTTGTCCTGAAGGCAAGACCTCGAAGATGGAGTGGACCGGGCTGCAGCTTTCGAGCCGTATAACGGTGCAGACGGACATCCTCTGGTATTACATCTATTCCGAGAACTTTACGCCAGCCCTTCTGACCCAGTTCCTGAAGGTTCTCAGCAACCATATGGAGTGCCTCAGAAACAACTGGTACAAGACGGACACAAGCAACATCCGTCTCAGTCAGGACCAGGCATATACCATTGCTGCCATCATGTATCCTGAATTCAGGAATGCCTCTACATGGCTTAGCGAGGGTGCCGCATCTATATCCACTCAGCTCGATACCCAGTTCCTTGAGGATGGAGTGCATAACGAGTTCGATATAAGCTATCATTTCGGAGAAACCGGTCTGGCGGCATTCACAGAGCTTTATGCGGTGGCTCTTGCAAATGACAAGCTGTCTCTCTTCCCGTCTGATTATACTGCTAAGCTTTATAAGGCGACACAGTTCATGAAGGATGTCATTTACCCGAACTACTCGGTTGATAATTTCAATGACACACGAAGCGCCCGTGTCAGCCGTAACGTTCTTCTGAGAAACTTCAGGACATATTCTTCGATGTTCCCGGAGGATCAGGAACTCATGTGGGTGGCGAATCAGGGTGCTGCCGGTGTGAAGCCTTCATACCGCTCCAAGGCATATCCTGCCGGCGGATATTATATGCTCCGTACGGGATGGGATGCCAAGGACATGATGCTTGTCCATAAGAGCAATGCCAATGTGAAGGGTAACTGGCACTGCCAGCCTGATAACGGACATTTCTCCCTTTACAGGAACGGTCGCCGCTTCCTTCCGGATGCAGGCGTGTATACATATGACGATGAGGCTACCCGCAAGGTGTATGCTTCCACATATATGCACAATACGATTACCAGGAACAAGGAGAGCATCACAGTGATGAACGGACGCCTTCTCAAGCAGGAGAGTCAGCAGAACGCGGAACTCATAGTTACAGAGAATCCCGGGTATGCGGACCTTACTCACCGCAGGGCGATCTTCCTTGTTGAGAACAAGTTCTTCGTTGTTGTCGATGAGGCTTATGGCCCTGCTTCGGATGTGACTGTGAATCTGAATTTCAAGCTTTGTGCAGATAATTCCAAAGATGGACTGGGCAGAGAAGTCTGTGTTATCGATGAGCAGGGTGCACATACCGTATTCAAAGATGACAACAACATGATATTCAAGTCGTTCTCCGAGACGTCCGATGGATACGCCTTCTTGCAGGGAACGTGCTATTATTCCGATGAAATCAATACGAATGTCCAGAGAAAGTACTATCAGCTGGATGTTGCCAAGAAGTCTGACCTTGCAGCCAGATTCATTACCGTCATCCTGCCTTATGGAAAGCCTGAGACATTTGCAGAGAATGTTATCGAAGCCCAGTTTACAGATAATGCAGCATCTCCTGCCGGTACATTCCGTCAGAGCGGTGCTTCTGTAAAGGTGACAGTGAACGGAGTAGTATATAACTTATCATATACACTATAACATGAGACTATCAAGGATATCAAAAATATGGTCTGCGCTGCTGACACTCCTCGCAGCAGCAGGTCTGGGTGCCGGCATATCTTCATGCCAGCCTGAAGGTATCACCGACACATCTGAATTCACCCTGTATTATCCTGGAATTACAGATATCGGCCCTTCAACCAATTTTTCGGTGGCTCCCACTTACCATGGAGCGGCTCCTTCGGATTTCAGTATCTATAAGGTGACCCATGAAGGAAAGGATTTCCAGACAGAGTGCTTCACGGTGGATGCTTCTACGGGTGAGGTCTTTCTTGCAGAAACAGATGCTCTTCCTGTCGGAAGATATGCAGTCAGCATAGCGTGTATGAGTGCCGGAAAGGAATTCCGCTTTGCAGATGCAATAACCGTGAATATGATGAAGCCTGTTCCGGACGGCATTTCTATGGAGCCTTCATTCCTGACTGTGAAGCTCGATGATGTCATTGCCGGCAGTCAGTTGCCGACATCGCAGGTTACGACCGAAGGAGGACACATATCCATCAAGGGATATAAGATCGCTTCAGTGCGTAAGGATGGTGCGCTTCTGGCCAAGCATGACAGCTTCTTCAAGATAAATTCTTCCGGTGTGCTTTCGATTATCGGTAAGAACGAAGACTTTCAGCCAGGAAAATATGAGTTTGACCTCAAGCTTACCACATACATCGTGGACAGCGAGTCTTCTGAGGGAATATATCAGAATGCCTTGACCATCAATGTGACTTCAGGCCCTCTTGCAATGTCTTATTCTCCTTCGCAGGGTAAGGTGGAGGCTGGTCTTTCGATGAGGTCTAAGGCGCCTGTTGTAAAGGGATCGAAGGATGGACTTAAGTTTGATATCAAGTCTGTTACTCCTGAGTGTCAGTGGCTCAAGGTGGAACCTCTGACTGGAATCCTTACAATAGACGAGGGAAATGACCTTGTTATCGGTGACAGATACGTCGTCTCGATGATTGCTACCAATAAGTACGGATCGAAAGACTTTGAGGATGTATATACTATTACAGTAGTAGATTTCATCGAGCCTATCACCGAATTCTCGTATTCAGCTCATGATGATGTTATCCAGACTCTTCCTGTAAGCGGAGCACCATCGGTGACAGGAGAGGATGTTACCTTCTATTTCAAGGAAGAACTTCCTGCTGCCCTTTCAGAGCTGACACTTAATGCCGAGACAGGACTGATCAGCGCTCCTAAGGGCAACAATATTCCAGTAGGAGATTATAGTGTGACAGTCGTTGCGGAGAATATCAAGAGTTCTTTGGAGGCTGTATTCTCATTCAAGGTGGTTGAAAATCCTTATTACTTCACCACAGTGCGTTGGGGCAACAACCTCGGTCTCAAGCCTGCTGAAGACTATGCCGACCAGTTCAGGTTTACGGAGAAGAACAAGGAGTATGACCTTACTGTAATCAGCAATGACATCCCTGAGGGAGCTCCTGTCAAGTATGAAGTGACAAAGCTCTGGTCGCAGGATGGAGTCAAGATTGACGAAAAAGGAAAGATTACTGTTACCACCAGCCGGTTCGAACGTCCTATGAATGTGCTGAAGGTGAATGTGACTGTCGGAGGAAGCGATCCTGCTGCCATCACGAGGACATTCTACGTCTTCTACCACAATAAGTTCCTTATTTCAAGCAAATACTATATCGAATATACTCCGTTCGTGTTCCAGGTGAACCCTAAGACTGGAGGGACATCTGCATCCCCAGTGGTTACGGATAAGGATGGTAATGATATATCTGCAACATTTGCGATGGACTTCCGCGGAGGATGGAACTTCTGGTGCTTCGACGGCAAGTATCCGGCTTCGAACCAGAAGCCTTCCGACAAGGGAAGTTTCCTGAATAATCTCTGGACCCAGTATTATAAAGGTGTCGGTGGAGATAATGCGACAGTCAATACAGGTGAGAGGAACCCGATCTCGGCATATAAGTTCAATGCCCAGTACCGTCTCGGATATTACCGTCAGGAGGATCTCAGGATGGTTGTGAATCCGGACAAGTGGAGGGATACCGACGGTAACTATGCAAACGGAATCTTCCTTGGTGAGACCCAGGTGGACAACAACGGCAAGACTGACCCGACGGTGACTAACGGCCCTCGTACGTATGTGATGTGGATATGGTTCGACACCAGGTTCAACAATGAGTAAAGACTATGGAAATGAAACAGACAACAATATTCAACTGGGGAACAAGGGCAGTGGTGACTGTCTTGTCCCTCATGCTTTCCCTGACAGTTTTTGCTCAGGAAAAGATAACGGTTTCAGGCGTAGTTGTCGATGAGACGGGGCTGCCTATGATAGGCGCAGGTGTCATTGAGGAGGGAAACCTTGCCAATGGTACCGTGACGGATATCGACGGAAACTACACTATTACTGTTCCTTCTGACGCTTCCCTCAACTTCAACTTTATCAGCTATAAGACTGAAATCGTGAAGGTTGGCGGAAAGACAAAGATCGACATCCAGCTCAAGCCTGATACCAATCTGCTTGATGAGGTCGTGGTAATCGGTTACGGTACCATGAAGAAAAGTGACCTTACCGGCTCTGTGGCTTCTGTGTCGGCCAAGGCCATCGAGGATTTCAAGAGTGCTACAGTGCTTGAGGCTCTCGGAGGTCAGGTTGCCGGTGTGAACGTTATGGCTGCTGACGGAACTCCTGGAGCAGGCTTTGATATCAAGATCCGTGGTGTCGGCAGTGTGAACGGAGACACCTCTCCTCTGTATATCGTGGACGGTTTCGAGGTGGACAATATCGATTATCTTGCCAGTCAGGACATTCAGTCGGTGGATTTCCTTAAGGATGCCTCCGCTTCGGCGATCTATGGAGCCCGTGCGGCTAACGGTGTGGTTCTCGTCACCACCAAGTCCGGAATCGAGGGTGCTCCCCAGATAAGCTACAACGGATCGGCGACTTATCGTGTGCTTTCCAAGAGAATCGAACTCCTTTCGCCATATGAGTTCGTGAAGCTTCAGGTGGAGTCCAATCCGACAAAGTATGGATCTACATATTATAAGCTTGGTGAAGACTCTGATGGAGAGAAGTACGTATATCAGACGGCTGAGGACTATCTTGCTCCAGGCATAGGTATTGACTGGCAGGACGAGGCCTTTCGTCCTACATGGTCACAGAACCATGATGTGAGCATACGAGGTGGCGTAGAGGATTCAAAATATACTGTGTCCTTCTCTCATTTCGATGAGGACGGTATATTCGCCAACAGCGGTTACCGCAAGGATAACGCCCGAGTGAAGATATTTCAGAAGGTTACAAATTGGCTGAATCTGGATTTCTCCCTCAATTATACCAATACACTCAAGACTGGAACAGGCACGAGTGGAGGTCTTCTTGCAAACATTCTCCGTTATCGTCCTACCGGAGGTCTGAACGTGAGTGACTATACCCTCAGATATTCGATGTATGACCCTCTGTCAATGTCTGAGACCAACTTCAATTCATCCGACAATAACCCGATTCTTCAGGCTGAGTCAGTGGATGACGACCGTTCGGCAGAGCAGTGGATTGCAAATGCATCCCTTAATTTCACACTTGCGAAAGGTCTGACATTCAAGACATCTGCTACATATAACGCCAACTATCAGCGACGTGACATTTTTTACGGTGAGAACAGTAATCAGGCTTATCGTGGTGGCGGAGTCTATGGCTCGACCCAGATGACACGTGCCCTGCGCTGGCAGAACAGCAATGTCCTGACATATAAGACCGAGATAGCAAAGAAACACAGCATCGACGCAATGCTCGGTCATGAGGTTTCCTACAACGGCAACGAGTATCTTCTCGGCCAGTCGAAGGACTTTCCGTTATCAGACCTCAAGAATGACAACCTCGGTCTTGGCGCAACTCCGAGCCAGGTGACTACCAACAAGGCCGAGAACCTTCGTCAGTCGTTCTTTGCCAGGGCATTCTATAACTATAGAGACAGGTACATGCTCACAGGTACGGTCCGTGCCGATGCATCTACCGTATTCTCGGCAAAGCATAAGTGGGGATTCTTCCCGTCATTCTCGGCTGCATGGAACATAGCCAAGGAAGATTTCATGAAGGACGCTTCCGGCTGGTTGTCGAACTTCAAGTTCCGTGCAGGTTGGGGTACCGTGGGTAATGACCGTATATCCAACTATCTCTCGATGGATCTTTATACCATGAGCAAGTATGGTATCGGATCGTCGCAGACGACAGTCCTTACTCCTAAGCAGATTGCCAATGATAATCTGAAATGGGAGGGATCGACAACGACCAATGTCGGCCTCGACTTCGGAGTATTCGACAGCCGTCTGAACCTTACTGTCGATGCCTTCATCAAGGATACCAAGGACCTTCTTCTTGCGCAGAACCTTGCACATGTGACCGGTTTCGACTCCCAGTGGCAGAATATCGGTAAGATCCGCAACAAGGGTATCGAGATTACCATCAATTCCGTGAATATCAGCAACCGCAATTTCTTCTGGTCCACCGATTTCAATATCTCATTCCTCAAGAACACCCTTGTGGCTCTTCAGGACGGAACGGACTACATGTTCTCGCGAAGCGGATTCAACTCAAACTTCAGCGGATATGACTATGTGGCATATGTAGGCTCGGCTCTCGGAGATATGTACGGCTATGTGTATGACGGAGTATATCAGTATTCTGACTTCGAGGTGGCTCCAGGCGGCGGCATGACCCTTAAGCCGGGTGTGGCTGACATCAGCGAGCATGCAGGAAAGGCCGCAGCACCTGGTATGGCTAAGTATAAGGATATGGACGGAGACGGTGTCATAACGACTGCTGACCGATCTGTGATAGGTAACGGCCAGGCCGACTGGTACGGAGGTATCACCAACTCCTTCAATATTTATGGAATTGATTTCAGCTTCATGTTCCAGTTCAGCTACGGAAACGATGTCTATAATGCTACACGAATGTATTGTACGCAGTCAAATGCTGACAGAACCAACCAGTGGGCTGAGGTTGCAGACAGATGGACTCCGACCAATGCTTCCAATGCAGTCCCTTCATTTGACGGATATGTGCCTTCGGAACTTTATTCAAGATTCATCGAGGACGGTTCGTATATCCGTCTGAAGAATGTGACATTGGGATACACTCTTCCGGATGACCTTACGCGCAGAGCCAAGATCAGTAAGGTGCGTCTATATGTCACTGCGCAGAACCTGTTCTGCCTGTCCCGCTACAGCGGATACGATCCTGAGGTGAACACCCTTTCTTCTCCGCTTATGCCTGGATTCGACTGGGGTGGATATCCAAAGAGCAAGGCATATACATTCGGTCTTGAACTTCAATTTTAATGTGTGGAGGAAGTAGTATGAAAAGAATTATATATTTGATTATCATAGCCGCAGCATCACTTTCCGTGTCTTCGTGCTCCTTGGATGAGCATAACTATGTGGAGATTCAGAAGGATTCCTATATCAATGATGCCAAGCAGGCTGAGAGTGTTCTTCTCGGAGTGTACAGGAACCTTGTTACTGACGGAATATACGGCTACCATCTCTCCCTATTCTTTACACTTGGAACAGATGAGGCGAAGGTGGAGGGTAACTCCCTGACCAACTATCGTAATGTGCCTAACAATGCCTATACGTCCACAGAGGATGAGGTACAGGCCACCTGGCAGGCGCTTTACCACGCTATATATGAGGCTAATGACTTTATTGAGAGGCTTTCTGTGAAATGGCAGGACTTCACAACCGAGGACCAGCGTCTCGCTGCTGTCTATATGGCTGAAGCACGTACTCTCAGAGCTCTCTTTTATTTCGAGCTTGTGCGCTGGTTCGGAAATGTTCCTCTGATGACCGCTACTGCCCAGAGTCACCAGCATCCTTCGACATTCGTCCAGGCTGCACCAGTGGATGTGTATGCATTTATCGAGCAGGATCTTCTATATGCTGTGGAGACGCTTCCATATGCATCGGAGGATACATATAGGGCAAGCAACAGCTTCCGCATTTCAAAGGGTGGCGCGTTAGGCCTCCTTGCCAAGGTCTATGCTACCTGGGCCGGCTATCCTCTTTGTGATGAAAGCAAGTGGGAACAGGCTGCAAAGACTGCTCAGGTGCTTATCAACTCCGGTAAGCACGGACTTCTTGAGAATTTCGAACAGCTCTGGTACAATTCCGGAGCCGGATCATGGGATCCTAAGGAGAGTCTTATTGAGGTAAGCTTCTATTCTCCTACTATTACAGGCAACGGAACCAACGACTCAAGCGGACGTATAGGCAAGTGGAACGGTGTTTCTGCTGCTGCAGAAGCAGTGAATTGCGGACGTATCGCCGCAAACTGGAAGGTGCTGCCTACATTTGCTCTTGACTGGTATGAATCCGGTTATCCGAATGACAGACGATGGGAAATATCATGTGCAGACCATAAGTACACTGCAGATGCGGGAAGGACCTCGCTCTGGACATACAAGGAAAAGGTAGATGGTAAGGAAGTGGTCAGGAATGGCTACTGGGCTCTTGCAGCTGATCCTAATGCAAAAGCAGACTATCGTAAGAACTATAATAATAATATGTGTCCTGGCAAATGGGATATACCTAAGTATGTGACTGAGGAGAACAATATCGTGGATGCGAACGTATCCAATGTGAACTGGTATGTCCTTCGTTATGCAGATGTGCTCCTTCTTTATGCAGAGGCTCTAAACGAGTGGAAAAAGGGTCCGTCAAACGAGGCGTTTGCCGCTGTGAATGCTGTGCGTCGCAGAGGATACGGCCTTCCTGTAAGTACGGCGTCATCTGTAGCCGATCTGGATGCAAGTCTGGGTTATGAGCAGTTCCGTCAGGCAGTACGCAAGGAACGTGCTCATGAGCTTGCATTCGAGGGTCATCGTCGTCAGGACCTTATCAGGTGGGGTGTGTACTACTCTACTATCCGGGCTACTTTCGATGCCCTGGCAGAATGGCATGACCAGAGTCAGGAGTATTACAAGCTGGCTCAATATACTGTCGAGGGCAAGAACGAACTGCTTCCTATCCCTCAGAGAGACAAGGACCTCTGCTCTCAGTTCAAGCAGAATCCGGGTTGGTAATAATTCAAAAACATATACAATATGAAAAAGATTTTCTACGTTTTCATTTCTGTGCTCATTCTTGGTTTTACGGGATGCAGCCAGTATGCTCTTCAGGAGGATCTTGAGGCTCTCCAGCAGGAAGTTGCTGAGCTCAAGGCTATGGTTGAGGACCTCAACGGCGACGTTGCTGCACTCAACACATTCATGTCTGCCTACAACGGCTGCAAGATGGTGACGCACGTTGTCGAGACATCTTACGGATGGACCATCTATTTCAACGACGACACTTACTGTGACCTCCGTCATGGAAAGGATGGTGACAAAGGAGAGACCGGAGACAAGGGCGACAAGGGAGATGCCCCTGTAATAGGTGTAAAGCAGGATACTGACGGAGTCTGGTACTGGACTCTTAACGGTGAGTTCCTCCTTATGGACGGAAAGAAGGTTCCGACCACTGGAGAGAACGGCAAGGATGCCCCTACGCCTAAGTTCCAGGTAGCCGAGGGAAATATGCTTCAGGTGTCTTATGACAACGGCTCTACATGGCAGAATGTCGGTGAAGTAGAGGGTGTTTCTACTGTTCCTTCTGCTGTCACAGATGTGATTGTAACAGAAGATGAAGTTACTTTTGTTCTTGCTGAGGGTGACCCTCTTGTAATGGCTATGTATAAGCCTCTCAAGATAACTGTTGCTGCTCCAGTCGCTTCCGGTAATGTTTATACTGCGGAATACACACTTGTAGGTGCAGGTGAGAATGTGCAGGTGGTATGCTCTCCTAACGAAGGATGGAAGGCTTCAGTTGCGCGTAAAGACGCCGTTTCCGGTACAATCACTCTCACAGCTCCGGCCGAGTGGGTTGATGCTTCTGTTCTTGTGTTCGCTTATTCGGACGAGCAGATTGCAATGACCGTGATTTCAATCACTCAGGACAAGATTGAGATAGGACAGAACGAGTATCCTGCTGTCGCTGACGGAGGATCATTCCAGGTGCCTGTTTCCGCTAACTTTGTTCCTTACGTTTCAACTACAGCTGAGTGGGTGTCTGTAGTGGAGACAAAGGCAATGACCGAGTATAGATATACAGTGACCGTACAGCCTAATGGGACCGAGGCAGAGCGCAGCGCTGCAGTGAACTTCTACAAGGGCGAGGGTGGTGCACTTGCAGCATCCATCGCAATTAAGCAGGAAGGCAAGAAGGCGGCTTCTGCAGAGCCTGTGGCTCTGGCCGTTTCTGCCGACCTTTCCGGCAGTATATGGCAGGAGACTTCGGTTGCAGCAATAACCGTTACTTCCGAGGAGGCTCTCAATGAGGCTGGAGACAAGACCCTTGAGGTTGTTTCCGGCAGCGTGACGGTTCTTCCTGTAAGCAGTGTGAAGGTTGATTTCACTCTTGCAAACGGTCAGGCTTTCAGCTATGAGACTGCTCTCCCTGAGAACGGTCAGATTGCTCTCAGCGGTCTTGATGCACTTGTTGAAGCTGGTACGGTTGTTCCTGCATATTATAACCTTGCTGGTACCGAGGGTACTGCCCGTGCGAACTGCTACATCGTTCTCGACGGCGGATATTATAAGTTCCCTGCCGACTTCCTCAATGATGGCACTACGGCAATCGACGCCGTATCGGCAGACTGGCTTTGGTCTGAGGGAGAGGCTTCGCTTCTGAGCGGCGTATCTCTTGCAGACAAGTATGTGCAGTTCTGTGTGCAGGCAAACTCGAAGGGTAATGCAGCGATTGCGACAAAGGCTCAGGCAGGACATATTTCATGGTCATGGCATATCTGGATGCTTCAGGAAGATCCTACAGCTAATGTCCATTATGCTAGAGACACTCAGGATTATGCTCTCATGGACCATCTTCTTGGAGCTACCTCATTAGAAGCTGCAGTCGGTGCTTCAGGACTTTATTATCAGTGGGGACGTAAGGATCCGTTCCCAAGGGCAAATACTATAGGACATGCTACTGATGCAGCTGCCGAGAGTGGTCAGTTCGGTAATCTGACTCTTGCCCATGTTGAGAATACAGCTGTTTTTGAAGGACTCCAGTTTGCCAAGGCTTCTCTTGCAGAAGGAGCTACAGACATCGATTTTGCAATCAAGAATCCTACTACCTTCATCAGCGCAGGTAAGAACACTTCCGGAAATGAGACCTGGCTTACAACTTCTGATCAGAATACCGTATCTGTGAAGTTGTGGAATAATTCACATGATGGTTCAAATCAGGACCTTAATGCTATAAAGTCGACTGACAAGACAAATTATGATCCATGTCCGTCAGGCTGGATTGTACCTTCATATGCAACAATGGCTTGGGATGACGGTACGCAGTGGAAGATGGATAACTGCGAGTTTTCTATCCCATATAACAGTAGCTTTATGTTTACAGGATCTAATAGTACCTCAGCCTATTATGCTGTATGTGGAGCAAGAACTGATGGCAAACTCGGTAACCTTGGCCAGAACGGTAGTACATGGGCGTCATATACTAAAGTGGGATCGAGCAAATTCCAGGGACAGATATGCCGAATTGAGAACAACGGTTCTTATTATGATGAAAATGGCGTAGTAACATCCGACTTGAAATTCGGTACAGCAGCACAGCGTTCAGCATGGGCTCTTCCAGTACGTTGCTGCAAAATTGTTGACTAATCCTTTAAGGGGCTGAGTTATCAGCCCCTTTTAAATTGCTGATATATGAAGAAATTAGCTATATTATTGCTGATGGCAATTTGTCTGAAGTCAGTGGCTCAGGAGCGCCTTGTGCCTATAATGGAAAGGGTAAACGTGCAGGCGGATACGGCCTTGACTTCTCAGGTCGTGGACGGGGAGTGGGTATGCGTCGGAGTGGCACGTGAACATGCCGTCTCTTATGATAATTCTGTTCTTTATAAGGGAAAGCCCTCCTACAGATTCGAGCTTAAGGATGAAGACAATACCCTTGAAGGCTATTCGAAGGGTTCCACCAAAGGCCGTGCGGAGATGTCATACTGCTATGCCGTTTCTGCCGATTATGCCGGGGTGTCATCTGAGGATTACCGTAAGCAGCAGATTCTCAAGACTGTCTATCATGCCGGCAAGGGAATCTGTGAGCAAGGCTCGTCCTATACTTATAAATTTGCGGTATATGTGCCTTCGGATCTGTCTTCTGACGTGAATACTATCTTCGCACAGTGGCACGGAATGCCTTCCAGGACTCTTGTGCAGACTCCTGAAGGGGTTATCAAGACTCTTACGGTAGATGAATTCGTTGCTCTTTCCGACACGGTGATGTTCAAGAAGAATATAGGCCATGTGAAGGTCCCTGTCATGGACAAGAAGGGTAATCATAAAAGAAACAAGGCCGGAGAGCTTCAGTATAAGGCCGGGGAGCCTAACGGCTGGCTAGTGGAGCAGGGTGGCTTTCCGCCTCTTGCCTTCGGATTTTCTGACGGATATTTCTATATAAAGAGCAATTCCGACAGAAGATGGCTCACCGACAAGGCAGACCGCTGCAATGCTTCTCCGAAACGCCACAAGGTGCTTGTGCCTGTCACATCTGAGTACAAGGCATCGACAATCGCCTACATGATGCCGTTTGACCGCTTCCCTAAGGATTGCTGGGTAGAATTTGTCGTAGAGATTGACTGGACGGTTTATGGCGGAGAGAAGGAGACTGTTCTGAAGCCAGGTCGTCTTGACGTTGTGATGCATCCGGAAAATGGAAGATCCGAGCATATCGTTGATAATGCTCAGATCCTCATCGGCCGTAATGACGATTACGGATATTATTTCAAGTTCGGCATCTACAGGGTCGGCAACAGTACCGTACCTGTGTCATACAACCTTGCCGGATACTCCCAGGTCAAGCGTTCTTTTTAACGTATTCCGTAGGGAGACAACCCATGTACTTCTTGAAGCATGTCGCAAAATATGACGGGGTATTGAATCCCACCATGTCGCTGATTTCCGAGATACTGTAGCGTCCGTCCTTGAGCAGCCTGCATGCTTCCTTGAAGCGTATCTTGCGTATGAAATCCAGAGCCGATTCTCCTGTGAGAGCCTTAAGCTTGATATGCAGGTTGGACCGGCTCATATTCATTGCCTGTGCAAACTCTTCTGTCGAGAATTCCGTATTATCCATGTTCTGCTGCACGATGCTTATGGCTTTGTTGAGCAGCTGCTCGTCGAGGACATTGAAACTGATCTTTTCCGGCGCTATATCCATGGACTTGGTAGCCTTGTCCTGCAGACGGTGGTAGGTTCTGAGGATGTTGCGTATCTTGGTCACAAGGATTGCCATTGAGAACGGTTTGGCTATGTAGTCGTCGGCTCCTGTCTTGAGGGCCTCCAGCTGGTCCTTGCTGTCTGTCTTCGCCGATACCATGATTACCGGTATATGGCTTGTGTTTATGTTCTGCTTGATCTGTGCGCATAGCTTGAGACCGTCCATTACCGGCATCATCATGTCTGTGATGACGATGTCCGGCTCATTCTCCTTGAGCATATGCAGGGCTTCCTCTCCGTTCTTGGCGAGCATGATGTCGAACATGTTCTTGAGCCCGTTCTTCATGTAGTTGCGGATGTCTTCGTTGTCTTCTGCAATCAGAAGCCTGCCACGCTTCTTGTTATCGACTTCAGGCGTGTCTTCGTCCGTCCCGTCTGCATCGGCGACATACATTTCCGGTGTATTGCTGGTGTGTATCTCGTAGCTGTTCGAATTTCCGAGTTCCTCAGCAGAATATGCGCTCAGCTGAAGCGGCAGGAGGATGGTGAAGGCAGATCCTTTTCCTTCTTCGCTTCTGAGACGTATCTGGCCGTGGTGCAGCTCCACCAGTCTCTGTACGAGTGAAAGTCCGATGCCGCTGCCGATATGCTCGTTGTCCACCTGATAGAATCTCTCGAATATCCTGTCCTGCTTGCCTGCAGGTATGCCCGTTCCTGTGTCGGATACCTCAAGTATCAGGTTGTTCTCGGACTTGGTGACCTTTACAGTGATGTCTCCGCTTTCCGTGTATTTGAATGCGTTCGAAAGCAGGTTGTTGAGTATGATTTCGAGGTATTGACCGTCTGTATAGAGAGTCTGTCCCTCAAGATCTGAAACGAGGGAATACTTTATCTTCTTGCTCTGTGCCAGCTTTTCATAGAATGTCCAGTTCTCCTTTATTATCTTATGGACGTTTTCAGGACGTACGTTAAGCTTGAACACTCCCAGTTCGGCTCTTCTGTAGTCCATGAGCTGGTTCACAAGGTGCAGAAGCCTTTTGGCGTTTCTTTCAAGATACTTGAGCTGCTTTCTCATCCATGCGTCCGTGCTCTTTGCAATCATCTCCTGCAGAGGGTTTATTATGAGGGTCAGCGGAGTGCGCATCTCGTGCGAGATGTTTATGAAAAACCTCATCTTCATCTGGTGGATGTCCTCCTGATGGGCCTTTTCCTGCTTGTCAAGCTCCAGCCTGCTTTCCCTTTCCTTCCTTTCCACGATGATCATATAGGCGCCCACTATGAGCAATATGATAAGCACCGCAAATGCGGCGTTCGCCAGTGGTGTCTGATACCACATAGGCTTGATGCTGATGCTGAGTTCGGTAGGGGTGTCGTTCCATTTGCCGTCATTGTTGGCGGCTTTTATAAGGAAACGGTAGTGCCCGTGGGGAAGATTGGAATATGAAACGGAATATGCACCGGTCTCATACCATTCCTTATCAAAGCCTTCCAGCATGTATCGGAACGTGTTGTGATGGCCGGCAAGGTAGTTCGGAACAGAAAACTCTATTGTGAACGAGTTCTGGTCATGTTTCAGGCTGATTTCTTCCGTGGTCTCGATATTCTCTGTGAGGACTCCTTCACCAGGGACCATGGTCTTGTTGAAAAGCAAGAAGGATGTCAGTACGGGCTGAGGCATGTAAGGATTGTCCTCCATTGTCTCGGGAGTGAATGCAGTGATGCCGTTCACTCCTCCGAACAGCATCTCTCCGTTGCTCCTGCGGCAATGCGAATATGTGTTGAACTGGTTGCTCTGAAGTCCGTCTGCCATTGTATAGTTCCTGAATATTCCAGAGAATGGGTTGAAGCAGCTGAGCCCTCTGTCAGTGCTCACCCACAGCCTCCCGTAGGAGTCTTCCTCTATACCATGGATGATGTCGCTCGGAAGACCGTCGTTTGATGAGTAGTGGACCAGCTGGCCTTCCCGGTCATCGTAGCAGTACAGGCCCTGACGGGTTCCTATCCATATCAGGCGTGTCGCATTTTCATAGATACATTGGATGAAGGCGCTGTTCAGAGTCTCGTCTGAGATGAGAAGAGCATAAGGCTTCAGCCCCTTTTCTGCATTCTGGAGGCATATAAGCCCTTTTTCTCCTCCTACCCACAGTCTGTCTCTTGAGTCCTTCAGAAGAGAACGTATTCTGAGCTGTTTTATGGGGTTGCCGTTGATGTCGCTGTCAATACTCCTATATTCATGTGTCCTGATGTCGAATGATTTCAGTCCTGTCAGTGTGCCGATCCAAAGCGTGTTTTCATCTGCCGGCGTGACTGCGTATACGTCCATAGGTACGTTTGACGAGCCCTTCTCACGGCAGTGATGGACGGAACCCGTACGCTTGTTGATAATGCTCAGCCCTCCTGACTGGGCTCCCACGAACACAAGCCCTCTCAAGTCATCGATATGTATGGCCTTGATATCGTTGGACTTGTTTCCGTCCACATCCGATGCCCTCATGCTGAAGTAGCTGAACCTGTCCTTGGTTGAGTCGTAGTGATTAACGCCACCGCTGTTAGTTCCGATCCACAAGGAATTGTCGCTGTCTTCGGCAATGCAGCTTATCACGTTGTCATTGAGAGAATTGCCGTTGGGCTGTCTCTGGATATTCGTGAATCTGTTCTTGAGCGGATGCCAGTAGTTCAGGCCACCGAACCATGTTCCGAGCCACATGCCTCCCTGATAATCCCTGCTGATGCATCTCACCGACGGATGAGACAGACTGCCCTGGATGAAAGGATCGCTCTGCAGCTGAATGAAGCGTCCGTCTTCGAGTATGTTGAGCCCGTTTACTGTTCCTACCCATAACCTTCCGTAAAGGTCCTTGCACAGTGTGCGCACATGGTCGGCATTTATACCTTCCCTGCTGTCCTTCGAATACTGGAAATTCCTGCTGTTTCCTGTGCGGTGGTTGTAGAGATAGAGGCCTTCTCCCTCCGTGGCTATCCAAAGACGGTCATTGTCCTCCGATATCATGCACTGTATGGAGCGTCCCACCTTGAATGTTGATATCCTTTTGAGTTCTTCCGTGACTGTCGAATAGCAGAACAGCCCTTCATTAGCTGTTCCTATCCAGATGTTGTCCCCTGCGCGGTACATTATCGTCGCTCCGAATTTCTCAGACTGATAAGGAGCCTCGTTGCTGTTCCATTCCCATCTGTTTCTGTTGAAGAACCTCAGGCTTCCCCCGGCTGCAATGAGCATGGTGCCGTCTTCCGACGCTTCAGCTATTCCGGTCACTGTCATCTCTCCCGTCAAGACGTTGCGGAAACAGTCCTTCTTCCTGTCATAGAGCGCAAATCCTTTGGCCGTGCCTACCCAAAGGTCTCCACGGCTGTCGAGATATACCTTTCTTATAATGTTGTCATGGATTGAGGTCGTGTCATCAGGATCATGACGATAGACCTTGAAACGGTAACCGTCATACCTGTTGAGTCCGTCCATGGTGGCGAACCACATGTGTCCGGTGCTGTCCTGGCATGAGGATACGACGGTGCCCTGTGACAGTCCGTCGTTTACGTAGAAATGTGTGAATGATATCCTGGTGTCTGTGTTTTGTCCCGTTGTGTCGGCATTTAGATTTGTGCAGATGCCGACAGTCAGCACAATAGACAAAATTGTGGTTAGTTTATGTATTGTCTTCATATTTGTCCAACTATATATGCAAATTTAAGCAAATCTTTTGGACAAATGGTGTATTTACACAAATTTATGTATTAGCTTTTTTCTCTCTCGAGCTCAGCCATCCTCATGAATACCTCCCTGAGCCCACGGAAGGATTCCTCCATGAGGATGTCCTCTCTTCTGTACTTGCCGGCGAGTCTCAGGGCCTCTCCGTAGTAGTAGATGAAGTCCTGCATCATCTCCCCGTGGACGTGCCCGCCGGTGTCATGGTCGTTATTCGTGGAATACTGCTTTTCGGCAGCCAGGCAATATTCCGCGGTTATCAGGAGAAATCGGATTCCACCTGCATATTCTCCTGTAAGGAAAAGATATCTGGCTGACTTTACCAAAGCTGCCACGAGTCTGATCGTGTTTTCCGGACACTGCTCTGCCTTCTGACATTCCATGGCCGCCATTATATATTCATACTGGGCATCCAGATGCAATGAGTGAATGAGTCTGAGCTGGTACTCCTGCTCCCATTCTGACGAATTGTTCTGCTGCTGCTCATATCTGGGTTCCATTATCCTTGTCCAGGCAACTAGCTCATAATGTTTCTGACTGTTTTCCATCATAATACTTGGTTTAGAAATTAATCTATCGAACGGGACACACCTCTCCCGATAAGGCCTATGACAGCCGTCTTGTTTAATGATGGAATTGCGGTCCGGACAGCGGACCTGTTTGAGAATTATTCTGCAAATGTACTCATATTTCACACATCTGCAAAAAAATCTTATTTCAGGTAATCATCCAGCCATTTCTCCCGTGGCTCGTAAATCTCCTTCTCCCAGCGCTTCTGCTTCTCCCTGCTCATCTTTGCGGAGTGGTGAGGACGATATGGGAAGAATACGATTGTCTTGTCCTTCGAGCCTGCATTATTATATCCTGCCGACAGGCATCCTGGAGGACATGTATAGTCCACGAGACCGGCTTCAATGTAGAGTTTTGCCTTGGTCAGGCTGAGCATGCAGGCTCCGTCATAATATGGAAGTTCCTTTTCCAGTTCCCGCGCCTTCTTTCCGTAGGTTCTTGGCCATGGGCCTCGTCTTCCGTCAAGCGTACCGGCCACGTCGATGAATGCGGGAACTCTCAGCAGAGCGGCAGTTACCCTTTCATCCATGCCTGCAAGAGCGGCGCTCTGGGCTCCTCCCTGACTTTCTCCATATATGGCCACTCTTTTCCCGTCCCACTGAGGCAGAGTCACAAGATAGTCGAGAGCACGTACAAGCCTCAGGTACATGAGCCTGAAGTAGAATTCCTCATGTCCCGTGAATTCTCGTGTCGAATAGTCCTTCAGCTCGCCTGCTTCCAGTTCGTCGTAGTAACTCTGCGGCTGGCCGTTCAGCATCCCGTGGGCATTGATGTCCAGGGCAATCGCCCCGTTTCCTTTACGTGCGTCTCTGATCGCGTCGTCGATGGAACATTGGCACCATCCTCCCTTCACTCCTGCAGCGTGTGCGTAGATTACTATTGGCAGGGACTTCTCTCCTGCACCCGACGGATATGCAAGATATGCCCGTACAGGATTTCCTTCTGGCATTGGTATCTCGATATCAAGGCAGGTCATGCCTGTCTGGTCGTCTTTCCCCTTTGGTGCCGGTCTTTCCTTTGCAGTGAGCGGCATCTGTCTCATCTTCGCAATCTGCCCGTCCCAGAACTTTCTGAGGTCCTTCGGAGCCTGATACCCGGATTTGAACTTCTCGGGCGACACGATGGCCCCCACGGTAGAAGTAGTCTCAGTCTCAGGCTTTCCTTTCCCCTTGCTTATCATGAACACATAGTGAGCTGGCTCCCGGCATATGTCTGCATATAAAAGATGCCTTCCTGCCGTCAGTTCCAGTGTCTCCGTCTTTATGATGAGGTTCATGTTCTTTTCTACGCAGAACTCCAGCACAGAGGCACTTTCTGGCGTTATGTCGGCCCATACTTTTATGGAGTCTCCGACTGCGTATACACCATTGGAACTGTTGATTTCAAGCTCCGCTCCCGGATACTGGGCATAAGCTGCAGCCGGCAGCAGCAAGGAGATGATGACGCTGAGTTTGAGGAAATGATCTGGGTGTCTCATATTTGATAATCTTTTTAATGCTATATACGGCCGTTTTTACATTGTCTCCTTCCGGAGCTTCCGGTCTCCATCTGTGTTAGTGCCTGAGTAGCGGATTACTACGTATTTAATTACTATATACCTTTCAGACACCTTGTCTGTCAGATGTATATATTAAATTATCTGAGAGCAGCTGCTATTATTGGACTGTGATTCTGCCATCAGTCACGGCCGTTATGGTGCCGTTGTTCTCTGCTGCCAGATGACAGAAATACTTTACGAAGCAATCTCTGATGATTTCTCCCGAGTCCTTCCTGTCGATTGCATTTTCCAGACCATATCTGCCGAGATTCATCAGATAGTCAATTGTTGCCACTGTGTATGTCTTGTTATTATCTATATCCTTTCCGTTCAAGGTGACAGATCTGACTTTCTTGTTGCTGATTACGAGTTTTACCTCTTTGTTTACAGGCAATCCTCCATTGGAAGCCACATACTCAAAGAGTTTCAGAAGGTCGCTTCCTTTCAGAGTTGCCACCGACAGTACATTGTCGAACGGATATACGGCATAGACATCCCCTACAGTCAGGTCTCCGGCAGAGATTTCTGCCCTGATACCTCCGTTGTTATATATTCCGATATCTGCCCTCACGCCATAGTGTTCTTCAGCCATCCACACGAGAGCGTCACCTGTAAGATTGTTGAGTGGACTTTCGGGCGTACCCTTTCTCAATGCTTTAGGGCAATAGCCGATCACATTATCCATTTCTGCCTGAACATTGTCGGAATATTTATCGATGAGGTCGGAGAACGCCGGATCCAGTTTCTTGTCCAGATGGTTCTTTACAGGTATGAGCTTATATGTGAACGATGGTTTACCGTTATCGTCCAGTTTTATCTTGGCATATCCCAGGCAGATTCCCTTGCTTCCCGTCTGGGTGATAAGAACCCTCTCGCCATCCAGATTGGTTACATATTCCGGATAGTTCAGGAACGTGTGGGAATGGCCGCCGATGATCATGTCTATATGTCTGGTTTTCATGGCTATTCCCCTGTCATAATAGACCTCGTCGCTCTTTTCATATCCAAGATGTGAAAGCGCTATTACCATGTCGGCTCCCTGCTCGCGCAGTTTCAAGGCTTCCGTGTCGGCAACATTTATGGCATTCTGCCAGCCTACTCCTACGCACGCAGTAAGGTCCACCAGATTGGTGAGTCTTACGTTCAGCCCGATGAATCCAATTCTTGTGTTTCCAGATTCGAGCATGACAGAGCTTTGAACGAGGCTTGAAAGGGGAGTCTGGGTGAAATCATAGTTTGTTGCCACTGCCGGTACTCCACTCAATGTCAGCATGTCTCCAAGGCAGACCATCTTCTTGTCGAACTCATGGTTTCCGATTGTGCGTACGTCGTATCCGATTTCCTTCATGGCCATGCTCTCAACAACACCGTTGAGAAGGCTGAAATAATAAGTGCCCTGCACAAAGTCTCCGGCATCAGCCAGCAGCACTGCCGGCTCGGCATTCCTCACACTGTCCACCAGAGCCTTGATTCTCTTGATTCCGCCCCTGTCTGCATTATAGGTCTCTTCTTTGCTGAGAGGCTCGATCTGGCTGTGGAAGTCATTTGTGAAAAGCATCACGAACTCCTTCGGCCCATCGGGCTCCAGCTTTCCAGACTCGCTTCCACCATCTCCATTTCCATTATTCTCGGAACCGTCTCCGTTATCTTCTGAACCTCCATCATTGTTTCCGCTATTATTCCCGTTATTATCTTCGTTGCCTGAGCCGGGATTTTCTGTAGGATCCCCTTCGGGATTCAAATTTCCTTCACATGAGACAAGTCCCAGACTGAGAACAGCAGCCAGGATGATAGTCACGAATATTCTCAAAATCTTCATATCAGCGAAATCTTATACATCCACTTTCATTAAGTCCTGTAAATTTAACCTTTACCCAGCAGATTTTTCTCTTTTTTATAATATTTTCTCTTTTTTATAATACATTTTTCTTTTTCTTATAATCCTTCCATCGGCTTGTCCCGAACTTTGCTGCATAATGATTCTGTCAGTGGATCAATCTTGTTGCCTGCAATCTAAAGCCATCCTATCCAGATTGCCGTAGCGTCATAAGAATAGCAGAGCTGCTGACTAGATATATGATGTAATAGCTAAGTTGATGGTTTGTAGTGTGTTAGATTGTTACGGGTGCCCCAAAAGTGAGGCCGCTGAAAAAGGTGTACAAATAATAACCCTCTGAGAATCGCCTAATTAAATACCTCTTGAAGAATTTGAGAT
>CANBDX010000031.1 GCA_947367315.1 uncultured Bacteroidales bacterium
ATCCAAATGGAAAGGAAAGAACATCCTTCTGCATTTCGGTGGCGTGGACTGGAAGTCTGAGGTACTCGTGAACGGCCTCATGACATACGACAGGGCTGTCATTAAGGTAGACATTCCTAAACTTGCTGAAATCAATCGTTCGGTAATCGAATCGATGAGCAAATAGACCATTCGGTCCTTACAACGAAAATGGCCACCGGAAATTTTTCGGTGGCCATTTTATTGTTTAGACGTGTAGCCTGATGCATTGGAGCAACCGCATAGTTTGCCTCTATTTTCTTCCCTATTTATTCAGGCTTTCCACTGTTGATTTAGTCTGATTATAAATTTTCTCAGCCATAAATCTCATGCCGGAGGCGTTAGGATGCGGATTGGTCTTTTCATCGAACACTTTACCTATATTTTTCGAATCCTGACGGAAATCCACGCAAGGAAGGCCGAACTCATCTGCTGTTTCCTTTGATATGTCGCCGTAGTCGAGTTTCACGAAATCACCGATCACAATAATGATCAGGGCACGGGGATATTTTCCTTTCAGAAAAGATATCAGGTTGCGATATGCAGTCCTATAGTCTTCAGGTGTGACCGTACCACCCTTTTGAGGGCGCTTGAGGTAGTCGTTTGTGCCACCGTTTACAATGATTATATCTGGATTCCCGAATGTCCCGGCACGGGTAAGGAAGTCTGTCTTGAAGTCAGAGCGCGGTGTTATGCATGTTCCGCTCCAGGAAGCATTCACATCAAGCTCAGCATGCCAGTATTCCTGCAGCAGGATTCCCCAATAAGTCTTTGTCCAGTCATCCACATCTGCCCTGACCCCATCCTGAATCCTCGGATAGTAAGATTTATAGGAGCTGTCGATATAGCCTTCATAAGTAGATATCGAATCGCCTAATATGCCTACACTCAGAACACCGTTTCCTGTTCCCAAGGTGTCGGATGTCTCTGAAAACTTATCGGCGCAACTGCATATGCAGAGCACCGATAAGAATAAAATATAAAAACATTTCATCTGCTATAGACTGCCTGTGTAATAGAGTGCCCAAAGGTGGTCGTTTCTTTCCTGAAGAGCCTTCTTGAAAGCTTCCTTAGCCTTCTTGTCCTTACCAAGAGCCTTATATCCTATACCCTGCATATAGTATGCAGCTGCATTGATATCCTGCTCATATGGACCACGGTCAAAACTCTCCCAGAATCTCTGGACATAAGTTGTCACACTTGCCTCACCGACCTTCACTATCTCCTTGTACATTTCTTCCACAGAAGCCTTAGGATCGAGTTTTCTCATTGCAAGACCCTTCTCATAGTTGTAGATACCGTCTGCAGGCTTGACCTCAACCTCCGATGCCATTCTGTAGTATTTTTCAGCATTTACAGCATCACCTGTCTTCTCATATGCAAGAGCGATGTTATAGTATACTTGTGCATCGCGTGCATAGTACTCGAGGTGAGCATATCCGTGATTCTCTGGATATTCATCAGCAAGAAGCATGAACTTAAGAGCCGCGTCATTCTGTCCCTTTTCCCAAGCCTCGAATCCTGAAAGAAGGCAGACATCCACATAAATATCATGCAAGTCCTCAATGTGCTCTCTACGGCTGTAGAAGCGGGTCTGTAGTTTCTCGAGCACCTGTGCATACTCGCCTTTCAGAATACGCTGCTTTATGGCTTTGGTCTCAGAGTCATAGCGTTTCTCATACAGAGCCTCCTTTCCGTTGAAAAGCTCATATCTCTCCTCTACAGGGGCCTTTACGAACTCCATGATTTCATCACACTCAGCAAGGAAGAGAGCATTACCTTCCTTGTCGGCAGCAATAGCTTTCCTGTAGTAATCGATAGCTTTGGCATAGTCTGCAAAATCCTTGTCCTTGTTCTCATTCTTGAATCTCCAGTACCATCCGAGGTTACGGAGAGCCATTGCGAAGTCTGGCTTGGCATCAACAGCCTTCTCCCAGCATTCCAAAGCTTTATCAGGCTGCTTGTGATAGTAGAGGTTTCCAAGGTAGTACCATGTATTATGGGCATCGTCAAGATACTCCACAGCCTTGTCAAGAGCAGCTATAGTCTCAAGACGGAACGGGAACACATATGCGATATCACCGTTCTCAGCCTTTGTGAACCACTTTGCAGCCGCAGCCTTGTCTCCTGCCTTGTCTGCAAGATAACCGAGCCAGTACTCAACGGTAGGGTATGGCTTAGCAGCCTCTGACATATTGAGAACGTCAAGAGTCTCCTCGACAAAACCATTGTTGTAATAATATAACGCAAGTTCGAGATGTGACTCCGGAACACCACGAAGAAGTGCAGAAAGCTCCTCTAACGGTTTCTTTCCCATCAGCGCAAGCTCATTGGTAGCGTAGTAGTTGAGAGGGTCGAACTTCACAACTTCCTCTGCAAGTGCAACAGCCTCGGCAGTCCTTCCCGCATGACGGAGAAGAGATGTCTTGAGATTCTTTGCATCGATGTTCATGCCATTGTAGTTCACCGCCATCTGCACTTCTTCCAATGCTCTTCTAGCATTGCCGAGCATAGATGAGATCTGTGCGAGCTGATAATATGAAGATGATGCATATTCATAGTCCCATGCAGCCCTGTAGAGGGTGTCAATAGCTGGTTCCCACTGCTGCTGTGCCTTAAGTATAAGGCCGAGGTTGTACATAGCCTCACCATCAGAAGGTCTTGTATAGTTTGCAGTCTGACGGCTGATAGCCTTACGGAGATGTGCGGCTGCCTTGTCATAATCACCAGCCTTACGGAGAATAATACCAACCTGAGTGTTGGTTCTCACATCACCGGCATCACGACGGAGCACCTCATTGAAATAGTCCATAGGGTCTGTATGGGCCTGATGGAACTGAAGGTTACGCATTCCCACATAGAAGAGTTCCTCTGTGTTCTCTATGCTCTTCGGATCCGGATTTACAGGAAGAAGGTCTTCCGGATGAGGCTTGCTGAGGTCGTGTCTGTATGGGTGGTAATCTATAAGAAGCTCGCCATCTTCTGAATAAAGGCTCATAAGAACTTCAGTAGGGTCTGCAACTTCTGCTGCATCCACCTTGAAATCATCGGCAAAAGGCTTGTCCGGAGCAATTGCAGCTACCTTCGTGTAGAGCACCTTGCCGTTATGGCTTACCTCCACTTTCGCATTGTTGCGGATCTGAGTGACATTTGCTGCCACATGGATTGCTCCTGAAGGGTCTATATCCATGTTTACTGTAGCCTTCTCGTTACCACGGTTTACATTATTCAGGTTACGGATACCATACCAGTAGGCTGTAAACTCCTTGCTTTCCTGAGGATTGATCCAGCAGTAGTCCGGCTGGTTGTCAGAATAAGCAGCTGTCATAAGTTCAACATACGGACCGTCTGAGTCTGTCAGGGTCACACAATCCCATGCATGGCCATAAGCATGAGGACCCCATGTCCAGAATTTACCGCCCTTGTTGATATTATGGTTGCCGGCAAGCATGGTACCTGCATCCACGCCATGGTCATATCCTCCCACGAAGTCGTCCTGGAGGTCGTGGATAAACACAGAATCACCTGTAAGCGACGGAAGATTCTTCCACCAGCTGATATCCTTGCCTATAAATGCCGGATTGTTCTTGTATGGTGACTGAGGCACAGGCCAGTGGATATGGCTGAGCTTGTGGTGGAACATACCGAACTCAGTATTCTCAGGGAATATGATCTGATAGTTCTCGTTGGCATGTGTCGCAACATTGTTCCAGTGAAGCATGGAGTTCCTGTCAATTGAGTTGTTGAAGAAACGTCCTGTCACCTCAATGTACGACTTATCTGGATGAAGAGTAAGACCGATGGCCCAGCTCATCCTATGACGGTTTTCCACTTCACCTACCCAGATTGTCTTCGAACCGTCACCATTGTCCACAAGCTTGTAATCTATAGGGTACTGGCTGGTTGCACGGTGATGGTGGAAAACGTTCCACTCCACACCACCGGAAATCCAGGCGCCCAACATTCCCACATTCGCAGGCTTGATGACGCTCTGACGATAGAATATCTCATATCCGTTGGTCTTGTCTGTAGCATAGAAGAGACGACCTCCGATATCAGGAAGCACACATACCTTCAGATAATCGTTCTCAAGATACAATGCTCTATGAGAGGAATCCACCTTCTCAATTGTAGGATTGTCATTCATTGCATATGGATACACTCCACGCTTTGCCCTCTGATAGGCGAAATCCCTTTCGAAAAGAGGGGCCTTCTCAGGAGCATTAACTCTGTATGTAGGCAGATTCTCTACACCCTCCCACATCTTCACCGGACCATTCTGCGCAGATAGAACAAGTCCGCTCAGAAGCACACCGAGGCTGATCAGTAATTTCTTCATTATCTTATGATTGTTTTTATTTATAAATCGAATATTTAGGTTTTGCTCCCGCTACAGACTTGTCTGCTGTGATCTTCTTCACAATCTCCACCTCTACAGGGCTGTATGGCGTATAATCATGCCAGAAGATGCTGTGGAACCATACATCCGGTTCTCCGTCAGCAAGCTTATGGCCCCAAGGGAAACGGTATTCGCACTTTCCTTCCGCAAGGCCCCAGTTCAGAGCTCCAACCTTCTCGCGCTTCAGCACCGGAAGACATGTCTCGAAAAGAGATCCGAAGTTACGTCCCAGATATTCCTGACATATCATCGGACGCTTGAAGCTGCTGAGCATGCTGATGAATCTCTCGAGTTCCCCCTCCGGATAATAGCAGTGGAAGGAAAGAATGTCGGAATTGGTGCACACGAATGAAAGCATATCCAGTCTTGTAGCGCCCTTCTTATAGCCCGGACGTATCCATAGAGGAGATGTCAGAGGCTGGCTTGGACGTACTTCCCATGCCCAGTTGTACATCTCGGTCATGAACTCCAGACAGTCACGTCCGTCACGGACGTTTTCAGGCTCATTATAGAGGCACCAGTAGAGGATACGGTTATCCTGTCCGAAACTCTTGAGGATGTCCTGAAGATAAGCCTTGAACTCCGGCCACTTGTCCTTATTGAAGAAAATCGATTTATCAGGACTTTGGCACCAACGGCCGCCACCATGGGATCCGGCAACCGGCTCAGGCTGTTTGCCAAGCTTCTGGGTGGATCCTCCGTTTGTACAGAAAGTGAAAGTAACCTTCACTCCATGGCTTGCCGCTATATCAAGGAAATGTCTTATACGCTTCTTGAATCCGGCCTTGTCCTGAAACCAAAGCATCTCATGAAGATACACACGCACAATATTGAATCCCAGTTCCTCGCACAAAGCCATCTCCTTGTCGAGAACCACAGGGTTGAACGTTTCCTCCTGCCACATCTCGAACTGATTTACTGCATATGTCGGAACATAGCAGCAGCCCACAGGCCATTCCTGCTGAGCCCACCAGTCACGAGCCTGCTCTGCAGACCACTGTGCCTTTACCGGCTCCTTTGCCAAAAGAGTCATGCCGCATACGGCTGCAGTGAACACTAAAATAAACTTCTTCATCTTCATATTACTTGTTACATCTGATTGCGAAATAGTTCAGGGAGTTCTCCACAAGCTCACCTATCTCTCCTCCTACATACGACCCTGGTCTTCCGGCAGACCTGTCGGACGGTCTTAACCTTATCTTTGCAGTATTCTTACCCCAAAGATCGATGTCCGGTCCCAAGGTAAAGGTCATATACTTATGTCCCGGGCAGTTCCATACCTGCTTGTTTCCGTTGAGTGAGAAATCCGGAACCGTGAAAGTGTCAGCCGCCTTCCATGTCTGCACGGATTCATCATAATACTCCATCACCCAATTGGTCGGACCGCTGATTCTTTCACCATAGCCGTTGATTATACCGAACTGCACAGACATAGGCGCATTTGCTGCTGTATAATTCTTAGTAGAGAAGGTAACCTCCCATGCAGTTCCCTCATAAATCCAGTTCTTGCAGCTCCATGCCGATCCATAATCCTTATCAATACGTCCTTCGGTAGTGGCATTCTTCTCCTTTGTCGCACTTACGAACCAATAGGCAAGAGTGCCGTTGTCATCAGTGACACCGTTTCCGCCTGCTACCGATGTCAGCTTGCCGTCCTTATATGGACCAAGCATCGTCCAGTCTCTCTTGGTGTCTATAGTCGCCTTCACCTTATTACCCTTCGAATCAAGGGCATCAGGCACAACTTCCCTGAGAGAAGCAGATGGAGCTACGGTCGATGGATAGTAAAGTATCTTTTCAGTGCTGTAATTCGAAATGATCTTGTCACCGTTGTAGCAGTATCTGAACTCACATATCAATTCTGAGAATCCGTTCGAGAAGTCCGGGTCAAGCTTGATATCAGACTTCCTCACCGGTCTGATCTGATATCTTCCGATTTCGCCGAGATCATTCACATAATCCAACCCGAGACCTCCTGCCACAATCTGTTCAGCCTTTTCCTGATCCCATTCGAAATTGTCGCAATGCTCGTGGACAAGAATACCGGTTATAGAACCTGAGCCCTGGGGCATCACGCAGTCACGATGCCATGAACATGTGGTATTAACCACCATATGCATGTCGTTTCCGTCCACATCGCGGATTACCATAGGGTATTTGTTCATCACACAATAGTGTTTCAGATTGATTCCGATATACGGGCCCTTTCGGATAGGGATCTCGCAATCAGTAAGCTCTACAAGAGTGTAGATATCGCTGTCTGTAAGTTCTGACATCTTTCTTGTCTTCACTCTTACATCGGACTCGCTTCCGATCTCGTTCTTAAGTATTGCAGAGCCTGGGATTCCTGTCACAACATAACGTTCCGGCTCGCTTTCCTTGGTCAGGACAGCGCCATAAAGGTCCACATCAATGTGATCGAATCTTCTCACCAGAAGTTCCGATCCCTTGGTAAACTCCAGCTTCACACCCATAGAGCCTTCCGCATCAGACACATAAAGGGTCCTGTCTGCAAGTGTGAGGTCCTGGAGGGTGGAGGTGATGTTTCTGTTCTCAGCACCATTGCCTTCGAGATTATCGTTGATGACGATAAGTCCGGACAATCTTACATGACCGGTTATTTCCACACGTGATTCTGTCTCGGTCATCGCCTTCAGATCCGACAACGAGGTCTCCATATACCCGGTGCCGACGGCAGCCTGACTCACCTGTATCTTTCCGGACATTGAAGTGCCTTTCTTGGAAACAGTGATGACAGCATGACGTACATTCTCTGAAAGATTTTCCGCCACGTTGAACTTAAGATAATTGTTCTCCATCCTTGTCTGAGTGATCCACTGTCCCTGCTCCTGTTCTACATACTGTGTCTCGATCAGGATATCATCCGGACTGGACATAGTCAGCACCTTAGCGCTCAGGAAACCGCCTTCAGCTCCTATCGAGAGATTCTGATGCGCGATATAGAAGTCTTCGCTAAGGATTCCGATCTGTGAAACCTCTATTTCCACCTCCCTGTGAAGACGCTTCAGAATTATCTTTCCGGAACGCATGATGGTCCTGTTCGCATCGACATATACAGCCAGCGACTCATCTGCAGCGGTACCGGTATAGGACGACTGACCGCCTTCGAAATGCATCCATTCCTCACCCTCAGCAACCACTGCCTGATACTCTCCGTCCGAAACAATCTCGATTCTGAACTCCGCGGGTCTGTAGGAGAGAGGCATTCCGTATTCTTCATAGACCCTGGCACCGAACTCAACTATCTCCACCTCAGCCAACCTGTCGGTGCATGAAAGTGCCATAAGGCACATCAATAATATTATATATCTTTTCATAGCCGGCTATTCTTTATAAGCGTTATTATCCAAAGCGTTGCCTGAATATGTCACCTGCTCTGCAGGTATAGGCCAATACTCGTGATATGGCTGCATATATCCCTTGATATACTGTCCCTCATTATACATGCTCGCCCTTTCATACCATATTCCCCAGCGCACAAGGTCGAACTTGCGCTGGAACTCTCCGAAGAGTTCCCTGGCGCACTCCATGCGGACCTCCTCCATCATAGTATCCATATTGCTGCCGACTGAAGCGAACGTGATAGGCTTGAATGCTTCTACATTCTCGCAGGCGCGGTATTTCACAATATTCAGATAGTCACATGCCTTCTGAGTGTCACCTAGCATCAGATGAGCCTCCGCAAGATTCAGGAGCACTCCTGCAAAACGGAAGATCTTATAATTGTTACCGTCATTGGTATTGTGCATGTTGAAGCACCAGAACTTGTTGCCGAGCCAAGGCTGATTGTTGCCGTACGGCTTGTTTGCATCCGCCTTTACGCCTGCCGTACTGTTGGATGGCTTGTTGAACCAATAGATGCCCTTTTTCTGCGTCAGCTCATTCTTCTTCACTCCTGCTACAGTCTTCGCATCGACATAACCTGTTCCGAGCCAGCGCCATGCTATGTTTCCGCTGCTTCGCACGACATCGCTCTCACCACGGCCATTCGAATACTCTCCGTTTCTGAGATCGTTGTCGGAATACTTCATCAGGTTGGCATAGTAGTATGAAGTAGGCAAGGCAGCCGTATATGTCCTGGCATATCCTCCCAACTCAGGAATCTTGATGCCGTTATATATGTCGGAAACCTCATCTGTTCCGCTGCCCTCTCCCTCAGACTCTTCAGATGCAGATGAAACTGTCGTACGTGTAGGCATTGTATAAGGGGCGATTGCGCCTTTAAGCACAAGACCGAAATCCTCTACTGTATTTCCGACCTCAAGGATGGACTCCTTCACGAACTTCTCGCTCCAGCGGACGTCGGTGAGCTTATAGTCAGCCCTGAACCCTTCTTTATTTCCAAGGTAATTTCCGTAAATATTCTCTATCTGTCCGAACACCTCCACGGCATCCTCATATCTTTCGTTCCACATGCAGAACTTTCCGGCAATCATAAGGCCCACTGCAGCTCCGGCATATGTTTTTGACGCATCCTCGTAAGTGCGTACGAACGGCAACGCAGACTTTCCACCCTTGTCTGTTGGCATAAGATAATCCATCAGTTCATCAATGAGATAGTCTCTGGTGGCCTTTGCAGACATTCTTGGCAGAGATGCAATGCGTGCTCTGTTAGCTTCAGTAACAGCTTCAGTATAGAAAGGCACATCGCCGAAGGTAGAGGTAAGTATGTAATAATAGAATGCTCGCATAACCATAGCCTCAGCAATCCAAGGAAGTTTCTGTTCCGGAGTAAAGTTCTCCGAAGATTCAAGCACATCTATAATCTCATTACATGTCATCACTCCCTTATATCCGTTCGACCACACGGTAGAAGCTACGGCCGGACGGGATGGAGATACATCGCAGTTGGCATTGTACTGGGTAGACACAGACATGCATATGATGTCAGTAGTACATTCGGTCATCTGCCAGAATCCGGAATTCACATAAATTGTACGCGCCGGATTATAACAGCCGCTCAGACCAGAGCGGACCTGCATCTCGTTCTTGTAGTAGGTGTGTCTTGTAGAATTTGAGAAGACCTTCTCGTTCAAGGAACAGCCGGTCATCATGGTCAATCCCAACAAGGCAGCTATATATAGAATCGTCTGTTTCATCTTAGAAATTCATTGAGAGGTTAAACACAACTGTTCTTGGTCTTGGGAAAGATCCGTTATCAAGTCGATAAAGCGAGGTGCTCACGTCCGGATCGAATCCATTGTAATTCTTCCAGAGGTAAAGATTCTCACCGCTGACACCGACGGTCATGGACTTGAGATACTCCTTAACCTTTCTCTTGAAGTTTATCTTGTAGCTTATCGACACGTTCTTAAGTCTGAGGAAAGATGCGTCGTGTACCTGACGGTCACTGGCAAAGGCGTCATTGTAGCCCGGACGAGGAATGTCCGAGTAAGGCCTCTCATCCTGATCCCATGCATTGAGCATGTATCTATACTTATTATATGAAGATACGCTGGAACCCATCCAAAGCTCAGTGAGGTTATACATCTTTCCTCCAATTGAATATGCGAAATAGAATCCGATATTCAGGTTCTTGCAGATGGTGAAATCGTTCTGGAAACCTCCGTAAACAATAGGGTCTCCTGTTCCGAGATAAACCATATCGTTCTGGTCAAGAAGGCCGTCATGATTGACATCAACATATTTGCTTCGACCCACATTCGTTCCGTTCGAGCCTTCCTGAATATGAGATACATATGTGTGTGTCAGCTCGTTACGTCTGATTTCTTCAGCATTATGCCATACTCCTCCGAACTTATATCCCCAGATTGCATTCACAGGATAGCCGTTCTTGTAACCATACATATATTGTGACGAGTTTCGGATATTGTTGTATGTAGGCACAATCTCACCGTCATTTCCAACATCTATCACGGTCTGGCGGTTATGGGAAACTGTCAGGATAGATGTCCAGGTAAAGTTCCTGTTCTTGATGTTTTCGGTCGTGAGATTGAACTCGACTCCGACATTGCGTGTTGAACCGGCATTCGAGAAATAGGTATTGAATCCGGTGGTCTGGGATGTCTTCATCGAAAGCAGCAGGTCCTTGGTATCTGAAACATAAGCATCCGCCTCAAGGATGATACGGCTGCCGAGCACTGCGAAATTAAGACCGATATTATATGAATCCGTAGTCTCCCATGTGAGATTGCTGTTCTCGATCTTCGATGGCACGTACGAAAGTTCACGAGTATTTCCGAACATCCAGTTGCTGGTAGTTGCCGTCAAAGTTGCCAGAGACTGATAGCTGGCAACTGCATCATTGCCGGAACGTCCCGCACTGAGACGGATGGAAAGATCGTTGAGCCAATAAGCATCCTTCAGCCATTCCTCATTTGAGATGGACCACCTCAATGCAGCGGCAGGGAAAATTCCCCATTTTCTGCCGGCGGCAAAGTTGGATGCACCGTCAGCACGCATTGTGACTGTCGCATAATATCTCCTCTTGTATGAATAGTTGGCCCTTGCAAGAACCGACATGTTGGTCTTGAGGTGGTAGTACGAGCTGATGCTGAGAGCCGACTTGTCCTTCAGGGCAGCCATATTATAATACTTGAGGTTATCATCAATATAGCCGCTTCCTCCCATATAGGCGTTTTCCGTAACGGCCTGCTCTGCAGTGAAGCCCACGAGGGTCTCGATATTATGACCGCGCTTTTTCTTATTCCATGTAAGGGTGGTTTCTGAAAGAAGTTTCTTCTGTCTCCAGTCTGTGCGGGATGCAGTACCTCCAGTCATATTTATTGCCGCCGAAGGGAGATATGATGGAGAGTAATAACCGGAAAGGTCAGTCTTGTAGGTGTATGCAAACTTTGTCTTGGCCACCAGATTCTTGGTGATGTTGTACTGGAGCCATGGAGCAAAGCTGATGACATCCCTGTTGATCTCGTTAGTCACCTCTTCTGCGAGCATTGCAGGGTTGTTGAACACCACTCCACCCGATACGGCATTGTCACCGAACTTGTTCCATGTATCCTCTGTAGTAAGGAGAGGACTGAGGAAAATCGCTGCATTAGTATTGGTTCCGCCGATTGCTGCCTGGCTTCTGTCCGTATTCTGATGAGTGTAGTTGATACGTATTCCCCATCTCAGGCTCTTGGAAAGCTTGCTGTCAATCGAAGCCAGTCCGGAATATCTCTGATATGCAGAAGCTTTCACCACACCTTTATTGTTGTGATATCCGAAGGAAACCGAATAGCGTGTATCCTTGCTTCCCCCCTTTAGACTCATATGATAGTCCTGATATACTCCCGTCTGAGAGAGTTCATCAATCCAGTCAGTACCCTTTCCGTATGAAGCAGGGTCTGCAAACGGAGGAACCCATGTTGAGAGGTCCTTGCCTGCATTGATAGCCTCCTGTCTGGACACCATGTTCCTCCACTGAGCATACTCTGTCGCATCAAATATATCCAGTTTGGAAGCGATAGTCGAGACTCCTGCAGAGGCCTTGAGGTTAAGAGAATAGCGTGGAGCATTGTCCTTGTCTGGGGTCTCTGTAGTGATGAGGATCACACCATTTGCTCCACGGGCACCGTATATGGCTGTAGAGGACACGTCCTTGAGGACCGATATGGACACGATGTCTGACGGGTTGATTTCACTGAGGTCATCCACTGCATCCATGACTCCGTCCACCACAATGAGAGGCTTGTTGCCCGCCTCGATGGAGCGTGATCCACGGACAAGGATATTTGCACTCTCTCCCGGCTCTCCGGTAGTGGACATGAACTCTGCACCTGCCACCTTTCCTTGAAGAGCCTGTGCTACAGAGGTGATAGGAGACTTGGTAAGGTCTTCCGCATCCACCACTGCAACTGCGCCGGTCAGGTCGCTTTTCTTCGATGTACCATAACCGATGACCACCACCTGGTCCAGCTGCTCCATAGCCGGCTTCATGGATACATTGACCACATTCTTTCCATTCACAGGAATCAGGGAATTCTCATAACTGATGAATGAAAACTCCAGAAAGCCGTCTTTTGCAATCTTAATCTTATAAAGACCGTCAAGGTCGGTAATGGTTCCGTTCTTGGAGTCGTTCTTGTCAATTACACCGACTCCGGGCATAGGTTCGCCCTTCTCGTCGGTCACCTTTCCGCTCACTTCGATCTTCTGGGCGAAAGCCACCGAAGAAGCCAGAGATAACAGAACGGTAAACAGTACCTTATATATCATCATTCTTCTCATATCATCAGTACTTTAGTGTTATTTTAATAGGATTATGAGTCATGCCGTGCACCTTGCCGAGCTTCTCCACTGTGTATACAGTAGCAAGGACATCCCTTGACATATATACATAGTCTGCCATATAGGCCTTGCCTTCGGAAGCAAAGGTTTCGACAAAATTTCTTTCCGCCATCCAGAGACAGTCATAAAGGTTGTTGTTCCATGCATACCTGTCGGCATCGAAATGAGGATCCTCGATATCTGCAGGGAACCACGACGGAGTAGTCTGGTACGAAGTCTGCATCATCGAATAGTGATAGAACTGCCCTCCAACAATCCACTTTGAAGGAGAATCATAACCATTATATGTATCTTCCACTATCTGCACGAAAGCGTTGTATTCCTGTTCGACAGACTCCTCACGTTCTGCTGCGAGATCTGCAGAAACGAGATTCAGGTCACCATAGACACATACTGCATAAGATTCACCAGCTGCAACCTCTGGCTTAAGGAATGAATTGCCGCATGCAACGACGTCGAAACTCTCTGCCCATTCAGTCAGCGCCTGCATATCGGTCACACCATCGGCACTGCAATACACAATGCTGACAGTCCTGACCTCTGTCTCGTCATATTCAAGAACAATCTCCTTTGATGGATTCACGACGGACGGAACATGCACGGAATTGAATCCCTGCTGCACTATGTTCAAGGTATCAGACTTCGCATAATCCTCGGAAGTAATGACAATTCTCGCCTTTCTCGCTTCCTTGATGTCCGCTACATTGGACAGGTTTGCGTCATACCATACTGTAAACGCTCCCTTTCCGACGCCGCCGGCAACATCGATAGAAATCCAATCAGCATTATCTGCTTCATAGACGATCCATCGTCCTACAGTCTCTACGCTTACGGACACCTTCCCTGAAGCTGCCGTTACATTCATCTCCCCGATTACATTGCCTGACTGGATTTCAAGGTCAGACCCATTGCAGGAGATCAGAGCGGCAACAGCCGCCAATATGTATATAAACTTTTTCATACTCTATGACTCCGGTTCAAATTCAAGATCACCCTCCACATCAAATCCGTCCAGGCCGTTGGATATTATTACCTCCTTCACATGATAAGCATCGGCTTCCATGCGTTCAACTTCAAATAGCTCCAGATTGGAAACAATTTCCGGCTTATCCTTGAGATGCAATGCAAGCGCTATCCCTTCGTAGGTACCCGCAGGCATCACAATCGGGAACTTGACGTATTCATCGCCCTTCTTTGAAGGAATTCCTTCTCCACAGTCGAGAAATATAGTTCTAGAACCGCTTTCACTCAAGCTCACACTCAAATCGGTATCCACAGCTCCCGTTCCGGCCAAAGGCGACTTGGAAATGAGTTCAACAGACATAATCGTCTCCAGATTGGACAGACGCACCTCCACAGAAAGCAGTCCGGAAACATATCCGAAACTGAGTCTGCCGCCATTGCTGCTGAAGGCATAGGAATATCCAGCATATTCCATGAACTGGTCATACAAGCCTTTCGTTCCGTCAAATTTCTGTAGCGGAGAAAGCGAATACATGAGTTTTCCTTCAAACAGAGAGAAATCATCGGAATACGGATAATAAGCCATTACCGGATCTCCGGAAACCTTGGCTCCATAGAATTCACCGGAAGACTTTCCGTCAAAGGCCTTCTTGAGCGAATATTTTTCATTGGTTCCCTCTACAGAACCATAAACTCCTATTCCAGTACCCTTCGTCCAGAGTTGTTCCGCGTCATTACCATCCAGGGTCACAGACTCAAAGTCAGCCTCAAAAAAAGTATAACCGGTCTGAGGGACGTCAAAGATGTCCTCTTTCTGCTCAGAAGAGCATGCGCATGCCAGGAGAGCAGACATCATTATTATTGTTATGCGTAATATTTTCATATCCCTCTGTTGTTATTTCGTCAAATATTTGTTATCAGACAATTTTATATCTGTACCTGTATACGATTTCGAAACAATGAAGTCATTGAAGTCTTCTTCAGTAATAGAAACGGGTGTTCCTGCAGCAGGGATCGTTACAGCATCCTTGTTATAGTAACCGAGTGAAACTGTATAACTTCCTGAGAACTCGCAACCAGTGATTTCAGAATCACTCAACTTGCGCCATGCTGCAGGAATCTTGTTGTGATTCGTTACTGCAAGTGCGAAATTGTCATTGGTATAAGTATCAGCCATAACCATCCGCACATCAGCAGACACCTTTACCCCGGTGATTGAGAAAGTCTTGAGAACCACACCTATGATACCGGCATTTGCATATGAGAAAGCCTGAGTGGTTCCTATAACAGCATTAACCTGACCTCCTTGAATATCCACCAGACCTCCTGTTCCTACAAGGCCTCCGCAGACACCGGAAAAAGGCTGTCTCGGATACACTCCGATGTAAGGCACGATGTCTCCTGTATTCTCACAATCCTTGATGAGTGCATGATTTCCCGTTCTTCCGAAGACACATCCTACGATACCACCGGTATTAACCTTACTATCAACCACATTGGACCCCGCACCAGATACCATGTTATTAGTAAGCGGTGCTTTATTACTACAGCCCTCTAATACGATGTAAAAGCCATCCGCATTATTGAGAGGGCCATTTTCAAGCAGGGCTGCTGAGACTCCTACAATACCTCCGAGAGAATATTGGCGTGTAGGAGCTTTTTTTGTCACGGTGCAGTCATATCTGATTTCACCGGCGTTATCACAGTCCTTTACAGTTACGAATTTCTCCTTATCCCCGGATGCTACCCTTCCTATGAAGCCGCCAATTCCGGACATCTTTGAAGATTTGGTACCATCTGTCAGCACCTTCAGTGTCACAGCACCATTATTATTGCAGTCATCGATCAGAAATCCGGCATTAAGACTTTCGACGGATGCAACAAAACCACCGCCATATGCAATCCTGTCGCCAGAAAGACAATCTGAAACGACAGAAATATTACCTTCATTAACACATCCGCTGATTGTTCCTCCCTTGGCTGTCTTCACAAAACCGGCAAACGCAGCATCATGAGTGCAAGATTCGATTGTAATATTCACCTTGTTGGTGCACTTTTCCAATCGACCACCGTCAAGGACATCAACAAACGGCACTAAAGCCGCAACCTCACCCTCTGCAGGAACAGCATAGGATGTGACATCTCCGGCGACAATAAGGTTCCTGATGCATCCTCCAAGCGTCTCAACTAAAGGCTTAACGGCTCCGTTTCTTGTAATGGTGTGGTTACAGCCATCAAGAACTGCATCGAAAGCGCTTATAGCCGGCGCATTATCCGAAAGAACGATATCATCACCTAACCTCACTGTATTGGTATTCCCATTAAGATAAAGTTTCTTCCAGGCATCGCTTCCGGCTTTAATCTGCTCGGCAATGTATATCCAGTCACTTTCAGCAAGGATTGTCAAGCCACCTGCCTTGAAGCCAACCGGCTTGAACTCATAGAGTTTTCCTCCTGCGACCGTAATGCCTTCCTGCTCTGACTCCTTGCTGTTGTCAAGCCATCTGCACTCCATCGCACCACCTGCTTCATCATAAAACCTGAAAGTAAATCCATGCGGATACTTTCCATTAGGAAGTGTAAAATAGAACGACTGACCTTCTGCTCCGAGGACAACTTCCTCCATATCAAGGGATATGGAGCCGATACCGGAAACAACTGTGTACTCACCGGTTCTGGTATCAAGCCTGAAAGTACCTGCCACGGCCTCATCGCTTCCGTTTGAAAGCAATACGGCTTTAGTGATCTTCGCCTCCGGATCATTAAGTGTCACACGCACTGCACCGCACAGATTATGCAATGACACCGGCTGCTCCTCACCATATCCGTAAAGCACTGCCGCTCCTTTTCCGAAAGACGTAGCAGAATATTCCTGGACAGAAGGAATGGAAATCTCTATCATTCCGTCATCACCATAAGCAGAGCCCTCACATACAGACGCCGGATAGATCACGCTATACGGAGCCTTACCGCTGTAAAAGAAGAAATCGGCAGTCTGCTTTCCCGCCTGATCGGCAGTCAGAGGCATGGACTGGAAGCCGTTTACATTAATGATATCTCCTTCTGACCAATAGACCGGTCTCTTACCGGACTCATCGGCGTTCGGGCCCAGGGAGGTCCTTGTCTGGACTTCAGCAAGACTGACACCGATCCTGGCAGCTGGCTTCGAGACCTTCGGTTCCGATTCCTTTGCGCAACCTAAGGCAAGGAGAAAAGAAGCCACTGAAATGACTAGGAATTGTTTATTCATCTGTCAGAGTTATTAGTTTGAAGCAAAAATATATAAAAACAGACATGCCTCGCACGCATGCGCATGACATTGGCTTAAGGGCTGCATCATTTGGGAAAATAGTTTCATTACCGCTTCTGTTCCATCTTTTCCCTCGCCCATTCCGCCGGAAGCTTACCATAGGCCGCCTTGAAGCACTTAGCAAAATATGACGGTGAGTTGAATCCTATGGCATAGCATATCTCATTGATCCTATGTCCTCCCTCCGTAAGCATCTCAGACGCCAAGGCAAGACGTTTGCTCCTGATATAGTCATTAGGCGTCGTGTCCAGCAAAGCCTTCATTTTACGATTGAGGGTACTATGTCCCATAAAGAGCATTTCTTCAAGCTGTTTGTTGGAGAAAGCCGGATTGCACATGTTTTCCTGCACCACCTTTTCAAGTTTTCTCATGAAATCCTCGTCCCTGTTTATCAGATTCGGGTGTACATTCTCAAGAGACCACGATGTCGCTCCATATGCGGCACGCAGTGCTGCACGCTTCTCAAGAGCGCCTTTGATGCAGGCGGTCAGATAATCCATCGAATACGGTTTCTCGATATAATTGCAGGCACCATACTCCATACATTTCATCTTTGTCTCAACAGATGATATTGCAGACACCACAATAACAGGAATATGGCAGAGATCCGGATCCGAATTCACCTTCTGACACAATTCCACACCGCTCATTCCGTGCAAGGCTATGTCGGTCAAGATGATATCAGCCTTATATGACACCAGAAGAGACAACGCCTTCTCAGCAGACTGTGCCGACACAACATTATACTGGTGCTTCAGGTTCTTCTTAAGATATGTCAGCAGGCTGGCATTATCTTCCACAATCATCACCAGAGGAAGGTCCGAACGTTTCACCTCTTCGATCTCAGGTTCATGTTCCACATCCTTGGAAACAGTCTTCACCGGCAGGGTAAGGACAAACTCCGTACAGTCGCTGTTGTCGGATAATGTCAGTGTGCCTTCATGAAGTTCGGTCAGATGCCTTGCATAAGCCAATCCGATTCCGAAACTCTGCGAATAAGGGCTGTCGTCCTCGGAATACTGCACAAATGGCTTGAATATGGACTCTCTTCTGGATGGAGGTATCACGGCTCCGTCATTTCTGAAAGTCACGGACACCCTATCATCCACCACATCAAGATGTACCGAAATATAGGTATCGGCGTACTTGAGGCCATTATCCATAAGATTGTTTATTATCTTCCTGAAGGCCCTGGTATCCAGAGCTATATCCATATTATCCACGGCATGAGTATAATCCAGCCTGATATTCCTGGTCTTGGCGGTGTCGGAGAAATTGAAACAAAGGAAACCTGTTCTCTCCACTATATCTATATTTTTGAGATCCAACACATAACCATGTTCCTCAAGTCTCACAAACTCAAGAAGTTCACGTACAAGATCATTCATATAATCCGTAGAACTCGCTATTACAGAAAGCTCATCACGTACATATCCGTCACACTCCCCGGATGAAAGGAGTTTCTGAAGAGGCGTGCGGATCAGGGTTAGAGGGGTCTTTATCTCATGGATGATGTTGGAGAAGAACGTCATCTTCTCCTTAAGCATCTCCTGCTCCTTCTTCGTTCGGTATTCCTCCAGTTTCCTTTTTGCCTTCAACTTGTTGCTGCGTACGATAAGGAAGGTAACAACAAACATGAACGCGCCGACAAGACATATGATGAGAAATACACCCAACGGAGAAGCCCAGAATTCCGGCCTTACGACAATCGTTACTGGAGAATGGGCGGAAACGAAGTGTCCATTGAACTCTCCGTTGCTGAGCAGAAGAGTATAGGTACCGGCATTGACATGATTCCAGTGTATGGTCTTATCCACAGAAATATCAATCCACTCTTCATCATACCCGTCCAGCCTGCACAAAAGCCTGTCCGAAGATGGAGAAGCAGACTCAAGCATAGCAAAGGAAAATCCGAATGAATGGTCTGAGAACTCAAGTGTGATCACGTCCTTGAGATCCACATTACGTCCCAGTATACGCTGCTTAGTCTCGTTGTCAATCGGCTTGTTCTTGAGATACATGTCGCTGATGGTCACATTCGATATGGCGTCTCCTGTCTGGATGCTGCGCGGATTGAACATGACGAATCCGTTTATCGATCCAAAGACAATAGTACCGTCACTTAGCGACAGCCCGGCCTTTGTGAATTCATCATCCAAAAGACCGTTAGCCTCTGTAAAGACTCGTACGGTATTCTTCCTTGTATTGAACTCGGCAATTCCATGGTCGGAAGAAAGCCACAGATGTCCTATTCCGTCAGGTATTCCCATAAAGAATACATCCGTAGGCAATGACTTGAGGGTATGTGTAGAGAATGTGACGAAATCATCCGACTTCCTGTCATACCTGAAGAATCCGTTACTGAAGCCTATCACCCATATGTTGTCGTCATCATCCACTGATACGGATGATATCATGTCAGGAATACACTCACTTCCGCTCTGAGGACTATAGTGACCTATGACCCTGTCTTCCGTTATATCATATGAAAACACTCCTGAAGAATATGATGCAAGCCAAAGAGTGCCGGTACCATCTTCAGCCATATATTCGAAAGTGATGTTGCCAAGATTCTCAAGAATTTCAAATCTGTCCGAATCCCGATGATACTTCAAGACACCCATTGTAGTGGCAACAAAAATGTCGCCGATACGTGAGCGGTATATGGTAACGACACGGTTGTCACGGTCTTCATCCCGGAAAGGACGGTAATTGGTAACTTTGCACGTACTGTAATCGAACTTCGATATACCCTTCTGTGTTCCCAGCCACAGCCAATCCACATCATCAGCAATAGCAAGAACACTTTTGGGAAGGGCGGCATCAACGGCATAAAGCTTTCCGTCACGATATTTCAGGAGTCCCTTCCTTTCAGTGGCGACCCAGAGGTTGCCTTTCTTGTCCTCTGCAAATCCACGTACTACGACACCGTCCAGAGGACTTCCGTCTTCAAGAGCATAGACCTTGATGAAATTATCATGATAAGGGCTGTAATGGTTGAGTCCCCCATATTGGGAACCGACCCACAGGCCTCCGCTCCTGTCCCTGAATACATCAGTCACATAACTGTCCGACAATGAAAACGGATCATTCGGCCGGGCATGACAGGCCTGATGATGTCCCGTATAAAGGTTATAGCAGATCAGTCCGTTAGTCGTGCTCACCCACAGATAGTTGCTGGAGTCCAGCAGAAGATTGGTAGGGCGGACATCATTAGCCAGTGAATACAGCGATGAGCATGTACGGTTCCTCAGATTCACCTCCACGAGACCGTTTCGCTTGCTCGCCACATAAAGCAGGTCATTGGATTTTGTATTCAATGCCATACCTTCCACGTCATCACCCTTGAACATATCCGAGCATGCACCTATTTCTACTGGTCTGCAGGAGACTGCCTGAGAATCAGCCACGTATATATTGTCGCAATAAACTGCCAGATATAGATTGTCGTTCCTGTCCAATGCTATTCTGTAGATGTTTGTATAAACATCCCTGTCAGCATCTGCCATGGGATGATGACGGAACTCCCCGGACATAATATTATAGGAATAAAGTCCTGAATCCTTCGAAGAAATCCATATCAGTCCCTTGGAATTCCTTACAATGGCAAAGATTCTGTCGTCCGGAACCTCCGCTTCAGCGCCAAGGAACATATCAAGACTTACAAAACTGTCAGCTGCGTAATCATAGACAACCACTCCGCTGTCTGTACCTATCCACAGATTGCCCGATGTATCTTCACAGATTACATTTATAAAGTCAGACGCCACGCCGAAATCGTCACGATTGTAATTTTTGAAGCGCGTACCGTCATATCTGCTCAGTCCCTTGTACGTACCGATCCACATGTATCCGCGCGAATCCTGGAATATCTCACGGACACCATCATATGAAAGACCGCTGTTTTCCCTGCAGAGATGGGAGAACTGATAATGCTGAGCCCGAAGCGGCCACAAGGCTGCTCCGGACACCATCAGCAACATGATTAGCAAAGCCTTCTTCATCATAGGCCTGTTAAATTACTTCATTACTATTTTTCCACGTACCACATGTATCCATCCATTAAACTGAGACACAGCAAGTACCTCGTCATTTCCCAAGTCGCACAGTGAATTCCAGACAGCATTATCGACCGACTGATCAACATCTATTGGTCTTGAAGGGGATCTCATGGTATTGAAATGTCCGCTATGCACCTCACTCTTGGGGCACACCTGCACCTCCATTGCCGCATGACGGGCATTATTTTCATCCCTGTCATCAGACTCGTCAGAAATCTGATATGAATACACGATATAATTGTCAGTAGTGATTATATACGGCGCCCCCGAATACACGATTCCGCTCTTGAGAGACTTTCTGAACGGGTGGAACCTGCTGTCCGAATCCTTTCCGACAACCGAAGACCAGTTATCCTCCAAAGAAGAGCAGATTACTATAGGATAGAGACGTGTCCCCGGTTCGGAGGACTCGACCGCCATCAGAAGCATCCCGTCATGCACCACCACCACAGGCATGCCGTCCCTGTCGCTCCCGTTCTGGGAAACAATCCTCGGACTGCTCCAGGTGTCTCCGCCGTCCCCAGACTCGATTACGGAGATGTTCTGCCATTTGCTACCTTTTCTCCAATACGGTGTCTCGTCAGCAAAATAGATCTGCACCGTTCCGTCTGGCAGTTCCAGCACAAAAGGCTCCCAGCAGCCACGCAGCACATTCCGATCCCAAAGATCGGACTTATAGACATGCTTCATCTTTGACCACGTCGTTCCGTTGTCATCAGATGTCTTTATCGATATCGTATAAGGATAGACGGAAGACATCTCTTCATCTCCGACACCCCTCTTCACCCATTTTGGTCTGTAGTTACAAGCGAAAATAATCCTTCCCGGATGATGTGGATTCGATTCTGACAGTTGCGCAAACTCTGGATTGGAAGCAGTAACCCTCGCCTTTCCTCTTTCATTCTCCTTAATGAAATGCGACATTACCTTGAACTCTCTTGCAGACCATGTCTCTCCATTATCATCGCTGAACCGCACATAGTTATCCGATGATTTTGCATAACACATCATCAGGCGTCCGTCGTTAAGTCTGTGTACACGGCCATATCCTCCTCTGGCCACCTTCTCAGGTTGATCCCAGACTATCCTGACAGACTGTCTGTCCTTCTTCTCATGCTTCCTTTCAAATGCGTGAAGCTGCCCGCTGAAGGCGAGCAGCAACATGACAAGCAGCAGAGATATCTTGAATATCCGCCTCATTTCATAACTATTTTGCCTCTCACAATATAAACCTTGTTGTTATACTGCGACACAGCCATCACCTCATCATTTCCAAGGTCGCACAGCGAGTTCCATATTGCCTGTTCCTTGGACTGGTCAAGCTTTATTGGTCTTGACGGAGCCCTCATAGTGTGGAAGAATCCGTCCTTTACCTCACTCTTCGGACACACCTGTACTTCAAGGGTCGAATGCTCCTCATTGTTCTTGGCTTTGGCCTCAGTCAACGTCTTGGCATCATACCAATCAGAAATCTGATATGAATAAACTATATAATTATCCGTTGTGATTATATAAGGTGCTCCGGAATAGACAACACTGCTCTTAATGGATTTCTCGAAAGGATGGAATCTGTAAGGGGAACCATTGCCTACTACCGAACTCCAGTTATCTTCTATCGGGCTGCACACCACAATCGGATGAAGGCGCTTATGGACTCCGTCCGTGGATTCTATAGCAAGCAGTATCTTGTCTTCGTGAAGAGTCACGACAGGCATTCCGTCCCTGTTATCTCCATTCTGCGTGATAACCTTTGCCTGACTCCATGTATCTCCGCCATCCTTGGATTCTATCAAGGATATATTATGTCTCTTGCTGCCCAAAGCATAATAAGGGGTCTCGTCTGCAAAATATATCTGAACGGTGCCGTCCGGAAGTTCCAGGACAAACGGTTCCCAGCATCCAACAGTGACATTAGTAGTCCAAAGTCCGGACTTGTACACATGTCCCTGATCCTTCCATGTCTTACCGTTGTCATCGGAAACGCTCACGGCTATCGTATAAGGATGAACCGTCGTCATGCCGGTTGTCTTTCCATCCGTAGATCTCGGCCTATAGTTACATGTGTATATGATTCTGCCAGGGTGATGGGGGTTGTTCTCCGAAAGCTGGGCAAACTCGGGAACAGCAGCAGTCAATACTGCATTCTTGCTTCCGTTCGAGACATCTATCTTAGGCATGACCTCCTGCGGATTGTCCCATGTCTTGCCATTATCCTTGCTGAAGAGCGCACAAGCCATATATTTATAGGAATAGCTCATCATCAGGCGTCCGTCATTCAGTCTGTGCACGCGCGGATAACCACCGGTCACCTTTGAACTGCCCACAGTCACCTGCTGAGGCTCCTCCCACAATATCTCCAGAGTGCTGCCGTCACCGGACGACGAAGCGCCTCCTGATTCCTTGACATCTTCGCATGCAGCAAAGGTCAGAACAGACGCAGCCATCAACCAAAGCATTCTTTTCATAATCAAAAATATTTTAGACGCCATAACTTCTTATTCCGCATATTCGATAGATACAGCCACCGGTATCACACCACTCCAGTTCTCTGTCTGATGAAGAGTGATGACATCACCTTTTCTTACATCCATATAATGGATAAACAGGCCGTCAATCGTCTTGAACCTGTCTCCATCCTCTTCAAGAGGACGTCTGACAGAAAACTCCGAAGGGATTATCATTCTCCATCCCTTGTACCAGGTCTTGCGTGTAGCTTTGTCAACTCTTGCAAGGAAGTATATCCTTCCATCCGCCTTCGCCACTATCTTTCCTCCTTTGCTTTTCTCTCCCTTTCCAACGACATCCGAAATAAGAACCTCATATCCCTCGAACTCCTTAGGAAACGACCCCTCGAAGAGGGCGAGTTCGCTTCCAAGCCATAGCTTCGTACCCTCTTTTACAACAGCCTTCGTGTAGCCTTCACCTTCAAATTCTACAGGAGTCGCTGATACTGGCTCCAGATATGCTCGGGCAGACACTGCAATAGGCTTGTTCTTACTGTCTGTCCTGAAAGGAGCCACCGGCAATCCTTCTGCCGAGAAAAGGTTTCCAACGCTCTCGTCGAAGCAGTACCTTACTCCAGCAGGTTCTGACACCTCTGCAGAGGATAGGATGACACATTTACCTGTCTCGTCGATTCTTGCATCAGCAAGATAATATTCCATCGACTCGTCATCAAGCATCTTAGCTATCTGAAAGCCGACGATCTTGTCTCCATCAACCTTCAGTTCAGAAGGGAGATTCTTAAAACGCACCTTCACTTCCGGACCGTTCACCACCATCTTTGCATATGCCGGACTTCTCCATTCTCCGACGTTCTTTCCATAATGCTGGCCCAACGCGCACATTGCAAATCTGTGACACACATTCTTTTTCAGACGAGGATGTATGTCACCCGGAATCTCCTGAGAGTCGTTCGTAACGACTAGCTCACAGTTCTCCGTATGGGCTGCAACAAACGCCTGGGACTCCCTGAGCTGCGCACCCTGCAGGTTCTTATAAGTATGAGGAGCTATCTGAGCGATATAGAACGGCATCTGAGGATTATTGAACTCTTCCCTCCAGCTGCTGATCAGCCCTGACAATGTATGTCTGTAGCTCAGTGCGTTGATTGGAACATTTGCGCATCCCTGATACCATATCACTCCCGCGATGCGAACATTAAGGATAGGATGTATATTCGCATTATAAAGATGCGATTGCTTTCCGCTCCAACCGCCTTCGCGCTTGTCGATCATCTTTATTGATTTCCTGAAATTATCCGCCTTCTCTCCGTTCATTATGGCATTCTCCGACACCCATCCTTCAAGGAAGGTCCCTCCATATGCCGCCTGAATCAGTCCGACAGGCACATCAAGTCCCTTCTGAAGCTCAAGTCCGAAACCATATCCCACAGCGGAGAAAGAGGACACCGCATCAGGGGAACATCTTTTCCACGAGGCTTCCTTCACATCATCCTGAGGCTTTGATGCTGAAATCCTTCCGGTAGAATAAAGCCTCACATACTTTCCTACCTCAGCCGCGTTCTTCATCTCCTGCTCGAGGTCCAGCACCTGTGAGGTCTTCCATGCCATATTGGACTGACCGCTGCAAAGCCACACCTCACCTATAAGGATATCTTCCAACGTTATTTCCGAATCACCGTCAGAAACTGTCATCGTCCACGCATCATATCCTCCTGCAGGAGTGGCAACAGCAGCAATCCACTTTCCATCCTTGCCGGCCTTCACACTTACCGGTTTGTTGAGCCATCCTGCCTTCACCTTCACCTTTGCCGAAGGCGCCGCCCATCCCCAGATGTTCACAGTCTCATTCTGCTGCAGGACCATTCCGCTGCCGACAACAGTAGGAAGACGCAGATCCGAAGCATCGGCCATCAGGACCGATGCCAGAACTGCGGCTATGCCCAGTATCAGCTTTCTCATAACTCAAGCTTTACATTCTGTGCAACAAGCTGCTCGCGAAGCTTCTTCACATCCACATCCTGGACACTTGTCCTGCCAAGCAGAGCAAGTGCAGAAGCCGTTCCAGCAGCCTGACCGGTCACAAGACATGTTCCTATCTCACGTGCATCATAAGAAAGTTCGTCATCATAACCGAAGCAACGTCCTCCCACAAGAAGGTTAGGACATGTCTTAGGAACTATCGACGAATACGGTATCTGCCAATAAGGTCTTTCCTTGGTAGGGACCTTGCGTCCCTGATACATTATAGGTGCACTTCCGCCGCTCATTCCGATGGAATCCATATATCTTGTATAACGCATCGACTCATCAAGAGTAACCTGCCTGACAGGATTAAGTACACGTGTCACGCGGACTCCGATCTGAGGAGGGGTCTCAAGCAGGAAGATTCCTTCTCCACCCTCCCGCTTGCGTAATGCCTGTGTCCTGTTCCACATCTCTTTTCTGAGGTCAAGCTGGATCTTCGAAAGATTGAGCACATCAAGTCCGTCCTGATCGTCAAATCCATGGATATGTCTGCTTCTCACCCCGGCAATCGGAGTCTTGACACCGGCCTTCTGCATATCCTCCGGCACGCCTCCGATACGGTACATGGCACCGATATGGTACTTCAGTTCACGATAGTCCTCTCCGGCCCAGCAGATGAGGTCACCGTCGCCGCTGGCATCCACGAAATACTTGCCTCTGACGGCTACCCTGCCGCTCTTGGTCTCAAGGATGACTGCATCTATCCTGTCACCGGACATTATCGCATTCGTAGCCCAGCTATGATAGATGATCTGCACTCCCGCCTCCTCGCAGAACTGCTCGAGGACATACTTGCATGCCTCAGGATCCACACACGGAGCCTTTGCATTTACGACCATCTTCATCTTCTTCAGACGCATGTATATATCGTTGGAGAAGCCCCAGATGACCTTTGTCCACTCGTCTTCTGGTGAGAGTCCGTGAGTTGAAAGCATAGGAAGCACCAGGCCGCCTGTCCAGAGTCCGCCAAGGAAGGTATAACGCTCAAGCATGATGACCTTTGCTCCGGTCTTTGCCGCACTTACCGCAGCCGCCACACCGGCAGGACCACCTCCAAGGACAACCACTTCAGCTTCTGCAATGACAGGTATCTCCCTTGCAGGCTCCTTCACCCAGTCGTTCGCCTCAAGTCTCACCGGCTTACGCTCTGCCTTATCCTTCCTGGCCATCAGTTCAGGAGTTCCTATCATTGTAGCTCCGACTCCAAGCATCGAAGCTTTTAGAAAATTTCTTCTATCCATAAATAAAGGGTTATGATGTTTACTACTCTGCCGGAGTAAGTTCAATCTTAATATTTGAAATATAGAACACACCGGCCGATTTTCCTGAATTACTGAACGAAATCTCCAGTGCACCGGCTTCCAGAGCCTCGTTTTCTCCTGAATAATCTGTATTCGCCGCACTGAGGGCGGTAGAGAGAATCACATCTGCAGTTCCGACTTTGGCTGTAAGATTATAAGACTTTTGGGAAACCACAGCTGCATTTATGGAGACAGACTTCACAATCCATCCTTCATCAGGAGTGATCACAATGGAGAATTTTTCCAAAACATTAGTTGATGTTCCGAACTTGATTCTACCGCTGGCATTAACTATATTACACTCCTTAGCTCCGTCTGCAAAGACTCCTGTCGATTTCCACATCAGCGAAGGCTGGCCCTCATATGTACTCTCTTTTGTAAATGGGCTTTCAGTTTTTTTACCACCTATAAGATCCACAAGGTGTGATGAAGCGAATGTATAAGTCACATCTGACACAACCTCTTCTCCGCCGTTTTCCTCCTTCGCGAACCCGCTTATTGTCATCTTGGCAACTTTACCTGACGTAAAGTTCCTGCCGGTCAGATTCTTCTCCACCTTATAGCATTCTCCATCCTCGGTATAGACCTCAAATGCGAGAGATGCAAGGTCTGTCGTAGGCCTGCATGCGAACCAGATGTTCTCCTTCGACCCTGTATTGATTGTTATGGTCTTGGAAGGAGCCGCACTTGTCGTTCCCGTATAATCCTCCCACGAGCTGTCGTCATAGTGATACCAGGCACTTCCTGCTATATTCACATCAGCCTTAATCACCACTTTGGTGAATGCCTCAGGGCATCCTTCTCCAAGAGTGATGCATCCATATGCTGTTGCATGCTCAAAAGTCATTGCCACATCCTCTGCAGGCCATGTCTCATATGCCTCAGACACCGCATACAGGAACATTCCCTTGGAATCGCATGAGCTTGCAGAAGGAGTCTGCTCGGAAGGAAGGGTCATCAGCACCCTGTGCCTGCTTGCATTGTAGAATGACCTTACGGCCTCACCCTGGGTAAATGCATAGAACACATATGGAGCGGCAGGCATATACTCTCCTGCATAATAATCCGCAAAATCATATGTCCAGCTTGCAAAAGTCCGGTCATCTCCGACAGATACAGGGACCTTTCCGCGCGCAAGGGCATCAGTATTCTCATTTACCGCAATGCTGAGGATCTCGTCACCTTCCCAAAGCACAGGAACCGATGCTCCGTCCTCAAGACCTGACGGATTGAAAACCGTCTTGGTGGCCATCACATCAGCAGTGATATTTACAACCATTGGCTCCACGAGAGCATCAGTCTTCGACTCATTGCCTTTATCGCATGAAGCGGCAGCCAGCACCACCGATGCCGCTGCAAGTATCATAGATATTTTCTTCATAGTGCGTTCCATTAAAGCGTTCCCCAATCTTCAATTGTTCCGTCATTGATTCCGAGTCCGTCGGAAGCGGTATTTCCCACCGAGGATGCTATCGGAGCCTCCAGAAGCATTTCGCACATCTCCACCGTCGGGGAGATGTACACCTTTTCAGTTGTAGCTTTCATTATGTCCATATGTTTAAAATTGTTTCAGATTTTACACTTCACAAAAGTACCACATTATATATATACGAAATAGTAAATCTTTCCCGATTAATGAAAGAATACTTGCAAAACCATCAAGTGCGAAATATCATTCATCTATTTGAAATATTTAAGTTTGTAAAGTCTGGCACCTTTATTTACCTTTGTTTTCAAACCATAATCAACAGAAAATATGAAGAAAATACTGACCAGTATTGCGGCGATTTCCATTGCCGTCATCGCATCAGCCCAGTGGAGCCCGGTCGGAAAGGAGATCAAGACCCCATGGGCGGCGGAAGTCAATCCGGGCAATGTCCTGCCTGAATATCCGCGTCCTCAGATGGTTCGTCAGGTATGGTCAAACCTTAACGGCCTATGGAACTATGCGATAACGGATACCGACGCATCCACATTCACAGCCGAAGGAGAAATTCTTGTTCCGTTCGCAGTAGAGTCATCACTGTCGGGCGTAGGTAGAAGAATTACAAAGGACAATACCCTCTGATATGAAAGGACTTTCACGGTCCCATCCAAATGGAAAGGAAAGAACATCCTTCTGCATTTCGGTGGCGTGGACTGGAAGTCTGAGGTACTCGTGAACGGCCAGCTCGTCGGAGAGCACAGAGGTGGATATGACCCCTTCACATACGACATTACCCCTTACCTCAAGAAGTCCGGAAAGCAGACACTGACAGTAAAGGTGTTCGATGCGACAGACAACAGCATGCAGCCACGCGGAAAGCAGTGCATCGTGAACACAGCCATCTGGTACACTCCTGTCAGCGGTATCTGGCAGACGGTATGGATGGAACCTGTAGCGAAGACATATATCGCGGACTACTACCCTGTCAGCGACCTTCAGAAGAAGGAAATCACAGTGGATGTAAAGACCGTCGGTGCACAGGAAGGAGACATGGTGAAGGTACAGCTTCTTGAAGGAGCTGTGGGATATAATACCGAAAATCCGTCACAGACAGTCCTGGCAGAGGCATTTGCATCGGACGGAAAGGCTGTTCTTCCCGTAGAAGAGGTAAAGACATGGTCTCCTGACGAGCCTTTCCTTTATGGAATGAGGATATCCATTCTCAGAAAGGGCAAGGTAATAGACAGTGTTGAAGGTTATACAGCCATGCGCTCAATCGAGGCAAAGCAGGACAGTTCTCCAAACAAATACAAGAGAATGGCTCTTAACGGAGAATGCCTCTTCCAATATGGTCCGCTCGACCAGGGATGGTGGCCTGACGGCCTCTACACTGCCCCTACGGACGAGGCTCTCAAGTTCGACATTGTAAAGACCAAGGAGATGGGCTACAACATGATCCGCAAGCATATCAAGGTGGAACCGGCACGATGGTACTATTGGTGCGACGTACTCGGAATCATGGTATGGCAGGACATGCCTTGCATCGGAGACTATGCCGGAAGACAGCTGAAGTCGCGTGATGCGAATGTTCAGAAGGCGGTGAAGAACAAATGGTCGAAGGACAGTATCTTCGGAGGAACCGAATGTGATATTCCTCAGGAATGGAAGGATAACTTCTATAATGAATGGAAGAACATCATGACCGCATTCCGCGGATTCCAGTGCATCGTAAGCTGGGTGCCGTTCAACGAGGCATGGGGACAGTTCGACACACCTGAAGTGGTGAAATTCACCAAGGAATTCGACCCCACACGTCTTGTAAACGAAGCATCAGGAGGAAACTTCCACTTTGTGGGCGACGTCATCGACGTACACCACTATCCTACTCCGGCCATGAACGTGTTTGAAAGCAAATTCATCAACGTGCTTGGAGAATACGGTGGAATCGGCTACCCTGTAATAGGCCACACATGGGAAATCGACCGCAAATGGGGTTACGGAAAGAACAAGCAGAGCAGCGAAGAAGTGATGAAGCAGTATGAGGAGTATGCTCAGATGCTCAAGACATTCGTTCAGACAGGATGTGCTGCTGCAGTATATACCCAGACAACAGACGTGGAAGGTGAAGTGAACGGCCTCATGACATACGACAGGGCTGTCATTAAGGTAGACATTCCTAAACTTGCTGAAATCAACCGTTCGGTAATCGAATCGATGAGCAAATAGACCATTCGGTCCTTACAACGAAAATGGCCACCGGAATTGACGGTGGCCATTTTATTGTTTAGGCGTGTAGCCTGAAATTAGTCAGTGAGAGAAACCCTCTTGAAGCAAAGGATCTTAGCCTCAGCATCAGCTGCCTTGACAATATCCTTAACAGCAGTCTTGCCGTCGCCCATCTGGTAGCCCTGCTCCTCGAGTGTCTGCTCCTTGAAGAACTTCTGGAGACGACCCTTGGCGATGTTTGCCACCATCTGCTCAGGAAGGTTAGCTGCCTTCTCTGCTGAAACGGTTGCGATGATCTCGCGAGCCTGCTGTGCCTGCTCAGCTGTGATCCAGCCCTTAGCCTGGTTAGACTCGATGTGAGCCTCGCTGTCCACGTGTGCAGGGTTGA
>CANBDX010000032.1 GCA_947367315.1 uncultured Bacteroidales bacterium
GACTGATGCTCCCCAAAAATGTCAATATAGGGAACTTTTAGGGACTGTCAGTCACAAAAACAGTCAAAAATATGACTGACGGTATTTCCGATGCGATACCTGGAACATTTGCTGTTGTCTGGATACGTCATCACGGTGCGTTGACGCGCAGCGGCAATCTTTATATTTGAATATTTATGAGATATATTGAATTATTAGCCTCGTTGGCCCTTCTGACATGCGTAGCCGCAGGAAATGCCTCGGCTCAGGATAACGGTGCCCTTCGTGTGAGAGGTGTGATGGAGAGTCTGGATATGGAGGATGTCAGAACTGTCAATTCACAGCTACGCCTGGATTTCTATGCCTCCTGCGGCCTCAATACTTATTTTTACGCCCCGTCTGATGATGTGTCAAGGTCTGCCAAAGGATGGAGGTTCCTTTATCCTGAGAGAGACAGGAAGAATCTTCTCGAGCTGATGAATGCATGCCATGAAAGGAATATGGAATTTGTCTGGACAATCGATCCCGGAAATTCCTACGGTTGGAATACTCAGGATTATGAACTGCTTAAAAACAAACTGGTGGTCATGTATCATGCCGGTGTCAGATCCTTTGCTCTGGCATTCAGTGGTGTCGATGCCTTGCCTTCCCGCATGAAGCAACTCAAGGACCGGCTTATGACGGAATTCGTGGCCCAAAGGCGTGAATCTGTGACCCTTGCACTGATGGATGAATATACTATTGTTGATTATCCTCCACATGGCGGGGGGCCGAAGGCTCTGATGCGTGGAATAGTACTTGATGATGATGTTCGCGCAGATGCCGTGAGGTCGTCTTCAATTGTGTGCAGGATGAAGGAGAGAAGTGAATTATCCAAGCTTTCTATCATGTCTGTTGCTGATTTTGCGTCTTATCCTGCCACATATGATGAATCGGTAAGCAGGGAAAAGGCGGTAGAATCGCTTGCTCCTGAGGTTAAAGACGCTTATCTCACATTTATAAAGCATTCCTTCGGGGAAAATGAGTCAGAAGGAGTGGAGACTTTTGCTCTTGCCGGATATACGAAAGAAAAGGCTGATTCTCTTATGGCGGAATTCCGTCGTATAGCTGCCGTGCCGGGTATAATGGAGAAATGTGCCAGCAAGGAACTTCTGGTGGAGCTGAAGCCTTGGCTTGCAGAGTTCGGAAAGCTTGGCAAACGTGGTATCAAGGTCCTGGAATGCCTGCAGCATTATGTCGAAGGCGATCTTGGCAGATTCTGGATTTCATATATAGACAATCTCATGTCTGAGGAAGACATTGCATCCTATATGGCGCATAAGTCCGGGTCTGTGAAGCTCCAGCCTTTTTATGAGACGATGACATCAGAACTGATAGCCGCATTTACCGGAAGGATGACAGGAGAGGGTGGTACAGTCCGTGCTTCCAGGGTCTCCGCCGATGTGTTTGCAGCCGTTGATGCGGATTTCGCCACTTCGATGAGGGTGGCCGGAAGGGCTGTGTTTACAATTCCTGCCAATGCCTCGCATTGCCATGTCCTGACGGGTGAGCTGCCTTCCGACGGTATGGTTTTTCTAAGACAGCTTGCCCTGGATGGCTCTCTGGTGGCAGAATTTGTGGTCAGGTCTCCATATATGTCAATGGAATTGAAAAAAGGTGCGGTAAAAGTGGATATACTTGGAAATGTTGATGTATTTGAAACCATTTTTGTATCTTTGTAATTCGTCTTGCGACGTTTGAGTTGAATAGAGAAATTAAGAAATATTATGGGAAAGGTAATTTTGACGGGGGACCGTCCTACTGGAAAACTTCATCTTGGACATTATGTGGGATCGCTGAAGAGGAGGGTGGAGCTCCAGAATTCCGGGGAGTTTGAGAAGATATTCATTATGATAGCCGATGCTCAGGCTCTTACAGATAATGCTGACAATCCTGAGAAAATCCGTCAGAACATCATAGAAGTGGCTCTTGACTACCTTTCTGCAGGTCTTGACCCGGAGAAGGTGACGATCTTCATCCAGTCTCAGGTTCCCGAGCTATGCGAGCTCGCATTCTATTACATGAATCTTGTGACAGTGCAGCGTCTCCAGCGCAATCCTACCGTGAAGCAGGAAATCCAGCTCAGAGGATTCTCTGAAGGCGATGATGACGAGAATCAGAACAAGAAGGGGACTCCTGTGGGATTCTTCACATATCCTATCAGCCAGGCTTCAGACATTACTGCCTTCCGTGCAACTACTGTCCCTGTAGGCGTAGACCAGGCTCCTATGATAGAACAGACCCGCGAGATCGTCCATAAATTCAATGCGGTTTATGGAGAAACCCTCGTCACTCCTGAGATGATGCTTCCTGAGAACTCGGCATGTCTTCGCCTGCCAGGTACTGATGGAAAGGCCAAGATGTCAAAGTCGCTCGGAAACTGCATCTATCTTTCGGATACATCAAAGGAGATAAAGAAGAAGGTGAACAGCATGTACACTGACCCTGAGCATCTTCAGATCACGGATCCGGGACATGTGGAGGGCAATGTGGTGTTCACATACCTCGATGCATTCTGCAACGACAGCCACTTCGAGAAGTTCCTTCCTGAGTATAGGAACCTCGATGAAATGAAGGATCACTACCGTCGTGGCGGTCTCGGAGACGGCACCTGCAAGAAGTTCCTTTTCAACATCATGGAAGACTTCCTGCAGCCGATGCGAGATAGGAGGGCTGAGTATGAGAAGAACATCCCTCAGGTCTATGAAATCCTGCGCAAGGGTTCGGAGGTTGCACGCGCTGAAGCGGCAAAGACGCTTGCAGACGTCAGAAAGGCCATGAAGATAGACTATTTCGAAGACGCCGACCTCATCGCCGAGCATACAAAGAAATATCAGAAATAAGAAAATCCTCCGTCAGAATTCTGATGGAGGATTTTCTTGATAGTCTGTTATAAGATCCTATCTTTCGTACTCGACTTTTGCACGTACTTCTGCAATTGTCTTTACGTATTCTATGACGTTGTCCCTCATGGTGTCGGCCTTGTAGGCTGCGAGAGATTCCCAGTTTTCAAAGTCTGCAATCATCACTGCATCATAAGAAGTCTTTCCTTCGTTGCGGTTGATGCCGATTTCGATGCTTGTAAGACCAGGCACGAGTCCCAGGAGGGACTCATATTTCTCCTTGACATCTTCAGCGAGTTCCTTCGGAGTCTTGCCATCTGATGGCTTGAACTTCCACATTACACAATATCTTACCATATCACTTAAGTGTTTTAGTGTTGAATCAAATATGACCACTAATTTAGCAACAATAATCGAATTAACAAAATATAATCCTAATAATCATCATGTGAGAATGATTATCCGCAAAAGGTACAGCCATCACGTCATTCCGAGCGGAGCATGTATACTGCACGGATAATCACACCTGTGAAATTTTAAATGTCAAAATTTGGGCGGCATCTGAAATAAATGTGTAAATTTGTAAGTTATGATGAATGAAACCGCCCATAGGACAAGGCGCATTGCCAGAAACACCCTGATGCTTTACGTCAGGATGCTCTTCATGATGTTCATGGGACTTTATACATCCAGGATTGTTCTCCAGGCTCTCGGCGAGAATGATTATGGTGTGTATAATGTGATAGGAGGTGTTGTGGCCATGTTTTCCATCATATCCGGCGCACTGAATTCAGCTGTATCACGTTTCATTACATTCGAGATGGGAAAAGGTGAAGGCGCCCGGCTCAATGCCGTATATTCAACAGCTGTAACTATCCAGATGATTCTGGCCGCAGTTGTGGTTCTTGTTGCCGAGCCTGTCGGATTGTGGTTCATAGAGAATGAGATGACCATAGATCCTTCCCGTATTCCTGCAGCGGAATGGGTGCTGCATTTCTCTCTTATTGCGTTTGTCATCAATTTGATGAGTGTGCCTCAGATGGCATCCATTACTGCTCATGAAAAGATGTCTGCCTATGCCGTAATCGGAATTATGGATGGTCTGCTTCGTTTCGGGGTGGCTCTTCTGATTACGAATTCTTCCTATGACAGACTCATTTTCTATGCTGCACTGATGATGCTTACCGTACTGCTGGTGCGTCTGGCGTACGGCATCTATTGCCGGATGCATTTCGATGAATGCCGTTATCGTCCTGTGCTTGACAGCAGTCTGCTTAAGGAAATGTTTTCTTTTGCAGGCTGGAATTTCATAGGTGTGACTGCCGGTGTGCTCAGGGATCATGGCGGAAATATTCTTGTGAATATATTTTCCGGCTCGGTTGTGGTGAATGCTGCACGTGGTGTGGCCCTGCAGCTTAGTAATGCAGTCCAGAGTTTCGTCACCAATTTCATGACAGCAGTCAATCCACAGATCACTAAGTCATATGCTGCAGATGAACATGAATATATGTTCTCGCTGATGATGAAATCTTCACGGATGGCCTATTATCTGCTTCTGGTTATTGTGCTGCCTGTGATGTTCAATACGGACCTCCTTCTGCAATTATGGCTTGGAGATGTGCCTGCCATGTCATCGGATTTTGCACGTCTGTTTCTTATTCTTGCTTTGAGCGAATCTCTCTCAGGCCCTCTGGTTACCGGTATGCTTGCCACCGGCAATATCCGCAATTACCAGATTCTGGTAGGTGGACTTATAATGCTGAATTTCCCTGTTTCGTATATTTTCCTCAAGCTTGGAGCTGCTCCTGAGGTCACTGTTATAGTGGCCGTCGTCATATCTCAAATTTGCCTTTTTGCCCGTCTGTATATGCTTCGCAAGACAGTGAAGTTTCCAATGATGGAGTATTTAAAGAGGGTATATCTGAATGTAATCAAGGTTACTGTCATGGCCTCTGTCGTCGCTGCATTATTGCAAAGTCTGATACCGGAAGGATGGACAGGGTTTATTCCGGGAGTTCTTGGATGCATTGTATGCGCAGTTCTTTCTGTACTTTTCATAGGCTGCTCGCAGTCTGAAAGACATGGGCTTTTACAAATGATAAGAAGGAGGAACCGCAAATGATAAAGATTACCGATCCTTCCAAGTGCTGCGGCTGTTTTGCATGTGTGTCTTCCTGTCCGGTCGGATGCATCGTCATGACCAGGGATCAGGAGGGTTTTGACTATCCGGTCGCGGATGCGGATCTGTGTGTGGGTTGCGGCAGATGTGACTCGGTTTGTCCTATGGACAGGCATGATTATGAGGCGGAACCTTTTGCCGCCTATGCAGTGAGATTTGATGAATATCTTGCCGGATCATCTTCAGGCGGAGTCTTTCCTGCTTTAGCTTCGTCTGTTCTTGATGAGGGAGGATGCGTGTATGGGGCAGTTCAGAAGTCAGATATGAAGACGGTGCATGCAGAGGCGTCAGATATGGCTCAGATGGAAGCTATGAGGGGGTCGAAGTATGTTCAGAGTAATCTGTATCCTGTTTTTGAGGATATACGCGAGAAACTTCAGATGAACAGGAAAGTTCTCTTCAGCGGTACCCCTTGCCAGATTGCGGGTTTGGACAACTTTCTGGGAAAGTCATATGATAATCTTCTGACAGTCGATATTGCATGTCATGGTGTTCCTCCGCCCGGGCTGTGGGAACGATATGTGGACTCTTTGGAGAAGGAGGCAGGAAAAAAGATTGTACATGTGGATTTCCGTGATAAGTCCAGAAGCTGGAGACATTATCGGATGAGCATCAGATACGATGACGGGACCGTGTCATATTCCAGAAGAGACAATAATCCGTATCTGTCTCTCTTCATGCAGAAGATGATATTGAGGCCGTCCTGCTATGATTGCAGGTTCAAATGCGGCAGAAGCGGCAGTGATATAACTCTGTCGGATCTATGGAGTGTGTCAGATCTGGTTCCTGAACTTGACGATGATAAGGGGGTGTCCGGAGTCTTCATCAATACGGTTAAAGGAATGCATGCATTCGGAAGTCTTCGTCCTGCATTTGTTCAAGAGGTGGACCCTGACAAGGCACGCAGCTGCAATTCCGGCTTTTCATCTGATGCTGAAGTCCCTGCTGCACGTGATGAATTTTTCAAGGGAGCTTATCAGACTCCTGATATACTCGCCCATATGAAGGAATATGTTGTGAAAGAGCCCCTTTCCAGAAGGATATGGCGCTCGGTAAGGTCGCTTCTTTCAAAAATTAAAAGGAGAATATTAGTATGAAGATAGGAATCATCACATTGCCGCTGCATACAAACTATGGCGGTATACTTCAGGCTTACGCGCTAAAGACTTTTCTTGAGTCTGTCGGGCATGAGGCTGTAGTGCTTGATCCTATAGATAAGATGCCTGCACCAGGGGGATTAAGAGCTCCGTTTGTTTATGCTTCCAGGATGCTTAAACGAGGCCTGAAGGGCAAGAAAGGGCCAGAGGTGTTCCGGGAGCACAGATTCCGCCGTGAGCTTCCTGTCGTGGGAAAGAATACCTCTGCTTTCGTTGAGAAATATATATCTCCTCGTATGATAAAGTCTTATGGAGATATTTCAGAGGGGGAATTCGATGCTTTTGTTGTCGGAAGCGATCAGGTGTGGAGACCTCGGTTTTTCGGGAAAATTGAGGACGCTTTTCTGGCCTTCACCTCTGGCTGGGATGTGAAGAGACTGGCATACGCCGCTTCATTCGGCACAGATCAGCTGGAATTCGAATATCAGCAGCTGGAACAGTGTTCTGCTCTTTTGAGCAAGTTCGACGGGGTCTCAGTCAGGGAACTGGGAGCGGTGGAAATGTGCAGCGAGTGGTTTGATTATGAAAACGCAGTCCATGTTCTTGATCCTGTAATGATGCTCGATGCGGACTGCTATAAAGAATTTGCAGCGACCTCCGGAGATCATTCTGCAAAGGGAAAAATCCTGACATACCTGCTCGACAGGTCGGCACATAAAATGAATGTCGTGGAATTTATCAGGAGAGTTTCTTCAAAGGAGGTACATGATGTGTCGGTACGTGCATATGATAAGAGTCTTCCGGTTTCCGAGAGAGTGGTTCCGCCTCTTGAAACATGGCTGGCCGGTTTTTCGGAAGCGGATATGGTGGTTACGGATTCGTTTCATGGATGCGTCTTGTCGATCCTGATGCACAAGCCGTTTATTGTCGTTGAGAATTCATATCGGGGAATGTCTCGTATAAAGTCTCTTCTGGACATGTTCGCTCTTGACCAGAGATTGGTTCAAGGCATCGATCCGGAGGATGATGGCGCATTCTTCCTGTCGGATCCGGATTGGGAAGCTGTGGAAACTGTTCTTAATGCAAAACGAGCTGAGTCAGCGGCATTTCTTCTTGAAAATTTAAAGTAGTGGGATGGAAGATATCAAATTAAGCATAATCATTCCTGTGTATAACGCAGAGAAGACTCTTGACAGATGTATAAGCAGCATTCTGGATCAGGAGTTCGATGCATATGAGGTGATTCTTGTGGATGACGGAAGCAGCGATTCGTCTTCTGCGATATGTGACGGGTATGCCGGGTCGGATGCACGTTTTTTTGTTAAGCATCAGGCCAACAGCGGTGTCAGTGCATCCAGAAATGCAGGACTCGACATGGCTCGAGGTGACTATGTCATGTTTGTCGATTCAGATGATGCTCTTATTCCATATGCTCTTGATGATATGTTCAAATGTATGAACTCTGAGGATATGGTGGTAGGCGGTTATGCTGTTTTTAGAGGTGGAGTTCCTTCACATGAGGTCTGCCCGTTGAAGACGATGTCGTATAGTGGTGATGGCTGCGGACAGTTTCTGGAGGATAATATCAGAAGAAACTGTATGATGCTCGATTCCTGTTGGGCCAAGCTGTTCAAGAGGGATTTCATAGGCGACCTGCGTTTCGATGTGTCGTTGAGCTATGCTGAGGATAAGCTTTTTGTGTTTGAACTCCTGTCGCGTGCAGGGTCCGTCATGGCGTTCTCCTCTCCGGTATATTCCTATTATATAGCTGCAGGAACATTGGGAAGCGACAGAGCTTCTGACAGACATCTGTCTCAGCTTCGTTCCTTCCTTCCGAAGTATGCATCACTGATAGAAACTTTGCGGAGCGAATATCCAGCCTCAGCCAGGGTGCAGAATCTTTATCATGAAGATCTGGTCGGCAGATATCTTTGCCGTATCTTGAATCTCTTTATTCTCAGAAGGTCCTATATGCTTACTAAAGAGTATCTTGAGTGGGTGTATGAAATGATGGATGCTGATGATTCATTAGGTATCTTCTCGATCCGTTTGGGACAGGTGCTGAATATTGTTTTGTATAAGATCCGCATACCGGCGCTGTCGATGAGAGTTTATTCCATTGCATATCATATTCGTAAAATCTTTACTGGTAAATGAAACGCGTAGCTGTCATATTCGAGAGCAGTCCTTTTGACAGAAAGGGGCTCTTCAACTCTGTTCATAATCGCGTTAAAGGCATGATGGCCGGCGGGAAATGTCAGGTGGATGTGTATTGCATACAGAGCATCGATAATGTCTTCACCGGGAGGATCCGTCACAGGAAGCTTGTTCCTCGCGTTGATGAGGTCGAGGTTGACGGCGTAAAGTATAATATGCTCTGGTATCGTTTTTCTCTGATTGACTATCTGCTCTTTGATTGCTTGTCTTGCAAGCCTCTCCTATTCAAAAGTTTCATAAGGCGTGTCGTGGATAAGTTGAAAGGATATGATGTCATTTCAGCTCATTCTTTTGTGGGAGGTATGATGGCATGGGAAGTTTATTGTTCGGAGGGTACTCCATATTTCGTGACTTGGCATGGCTCTGATATCCACACGCATCCGTTCCGGAATCATCTTCAGATGCATCAGACTGGACTGATAATGCAGAACGCCCGTTGCAATTTCTTTGTGAGCCGGGCTTTGTCAGAAGCATCGGTCCGCATATGTGATGATGCCTCTATTGTTCGTGAGGTTTTATATAATGGAGTTTCAGAGGATTTTGTAAGGTATTCCGATGAGGTCAGGGCAGGACTCAGACACATCAGGGGAGTTGGCGAAAACGCAAAGGTTGTGACTTTTGCCGGAAATCTGTCTCAGGTCAAGAATGTAAGGGTACTTGCTCCTGTTTTCAAGGCTGTGCGTGCCGGTTATGAGGGTGATTTACAGTTCTGGATTATAGGGGATGGCAAGCTTCGCGCAGCTGTTGAGGCGGACTTTGCCGAGGCTTCATTGGATTGCGTGCGTTTCTGGGGGAATATGCCTACGTCAGATATGCCTGAGATGATGAATTGTACAGATCTGCTTGTGCTTCCGAGTCTGAATGAAGGCCTGCCCCTTGTCTGTCTTGAGGCCATCAGTTGCGGGGCCAATGCTGTGGGATCTGCGGCAGGCGGCATAGCGGAAGTCGTCGGCATTAAGAATGCCGTCCCTTTGGGAGAGGATTTTATCGAGACCTTTACGCAAAAAATTCTCCAGATGTTAAGGCATCCGGAGAATCAGTCGGTTCCAGCTGGAATGTCATGGGAAATGGCATCTTCAATCGAAGTGGACCATATCCTTTCTTTAAACTGATTATTTCACCCTGCTGAAAACTTTCGGTAGAGCTGCTCTGAACTTCATTTCTTTGCCTGTCCAAGGATGGATGAATGAAAGCGCACGTGCGTGAAGTGCGAGACGGCCGAATGGATTGGTCTGTGCGCCGTATTTCCTGTCGCCTGCTATAGGATGGCCTATCCACTGGGAATGGACGCGTATCTGGTTGCGTCTTCCGGTCTCGAGGTTGAACTCCACTTCAGTGTATTGATTGCCTTCGATGGTGAATTCCCTTGTTTTCCTGCAGTGGCTTGAAGCGTATTTCCAGTCTTTGCGAGGTGGCTTCTGAGGAGTGTCCCCAGGACGCATCTCATAGCAATGGACCATGAGTGACTTCAGGTTTTCGTACATCCAGGTTTCTATATAACCTTCTTCAGAGTCGATCTGTCCTTCGAGAATTGCGATATATTTCCTTTCAAGGACGGCTTCCTCCCAGTTTTCCTGCAGGGCACGTTTGGTTTCCTCGTCCTTGGCAAATACGAGCAGTCCGCTGGTGTCCCTGTCCAGCCTGTGGACTATGAAAATCCTACCGAATTCCTCTCTGAGCATGCTGTGGGCGGTGATTTCCCTGCCTTTATCCGTGGCGACGCAAAGCATGCCTGAAGGCTTTTCCACGACCACCAGCCAATCGTCTTCGAATACTATTTTAAGCTCCTGTCTTTCTCTCATGGCAAAATACTTTGACAACCCCGCAAAGGTAGTCAGAAAATTTTGTAAATTTGCATCTTAACTTTCGCAAGCCGCACAAATATAACTTACTGCTTGCGAAACTTGAGCTTGCATGATTATGGCCTCAGTTAAGACAATATGGGATCCTCTCAGGAAGAAGGAGGTCGCGCTTACTCCGGAGGAGCAGGTACGGCAGTGGTGTATAGGTGTTCTGGCGAAGGACATGGAAGTGCCGATGCATATGATGATGAGCGAAGTCGGTTTCAGGCTTGGAGGCAAGCAGTTCAGGGCTGATATCATCGTATATGACCGGAGTGCACGTCCGCTGATCGTTGTAGAGTGCAAACGACCTGAGGTTGAGCTTACCCAGGAGGTGCTTGACCAGGTCATAAGATATAATATGGTGCTTGATGTTAAGCTGATGATCATAACCAACGGTACGAGGACAGTGATGTGCAGGCGTACGGATGAGGGTTATCGTTTCATCAGCGATGTTCCGAAATATTTAGATCTATGACTATTACGCAGGGTTTTCTTGACCACGAGATTTTCTCCATCGTGTCCGAAGTGGCGGCAGAGAAGGGCGTGCGCGCCTTTGTGATAGGCGGTTATGTACGTGACTGCTTTCTCGGACGTCCGAGCAAGGATATAGATATCGTAGTGGAGGGCAGCGGCATAGAGATAGCCGAGGCCGTAGGTGCCAGAGTCCGCAGCAATGTATCTGTGTTCAGGAATTTCGGCACTGCCATGCTACGTTTCAAGGGTATAGAAGTGGAGTTTGTAGGTGCAAGGAAGGAATCATACAACAGGGATTCAAGGAAGCCGATTGTGGAAGACGGAACTCTTGAGGATGACCAGCTTAGAAGGGACTTCACGATAAACGCCATGGCCTTCAGTCTTCAGAAGGAAGATTTTGGAGCCCTTGTGGATCCTTTCGGAGGCATCAGGGACCTTGCGTCAGGAATCATCCGCACGCCTCTTGACCCTGACACGACCTATAGCGATGACCCGCTCCGAATGGTGCGTGCGGTCAGGTTCGCCACAAAGCTTTCGACAGACGAAATGCAGTTTACCATCGTTCCCGAATCGCTTGATTCCATAAAGAGGAATCTTCACAGGATGGAGATACTGTCCAAGGAGAGGATCGTGGAGGAACTGAACAAGATTCTTGTGACACCCAGGCCGTCGATGGGCTTCAGGCTTCTTGACGAGACCGGACTCCTGGGATGCTTCCTGCCTCAGCTGGTGAAGCTCAAGGGAGTGGAGACGGTGGAGGGAAAAGGACATAAGGAGAATTTCTCGCACACTCTGGAAGTGCTTGATAATGTGGCAGCTGCGGAGATGGAGGCCATTGCTGCAGGCCAGTTGAAGGACTATGTGTTCGAGGATGGAGTTGAGGTGTCCAAGGTCCGTATCGAACCGAATGTATGGCTGCGTTGGGCCGCTTTGCTTCATGATATAGCGAAACCTGCCACCAAACGTTATGACCCGGCCTTGGGATGGACTTTCCATGGACATGAAGTAGTCGGGGCAAGATGGATACCCAAGATATTCCAGTCCTTGAAGATGCCTCTGAACGAGAAGATGAAATATGTCCAGAAGCTTGTGAATCTACATCTGAGGCCTATTGCCCTTGTGACCGATGAGGTGACGGATTCGGCTGTAAGAAGGCTCCTGTTTGACGCCGGGAACGATATAGATGACCTTATGCTCCTATGCAATGCCGACATCACTTCCAAGAATCCCCGCAAGGTGGCCCGTCTGAAGCAGAATTTCGAACTGGTGAAGGCAAAGCTTGTGGAGGTGGAGGAGAAGGATGCCATCCGCAACTTCAAGAACCCTATAGGTGGAGATTATGTAATGGAACTCTTTGGAATCGAGCCATGCAACACTATAGGCATGCTCAAGGAGAAGGTGAAGAACGCCATTCTGGACGGCGAAATCGAGAATTCCTTCGAGGCGGCTGATGTATATATGCGGAAAAGCGCAGCTGAAATTGGGCTTTTCCCAAAAGAATAGTTTATGAACCTGATAGAACGATATCTGGTTTATGTCAGGGATATACGCAGGTATTCCGCGCGTACGGCCGAGTTGTATTCCGAAGCGCTTCAACGCTTTGCGGCTTATGTGTCGGGGCAGTCAGGTGAATTTTGCGATGAAGAATTGCTGCAGGCGCTGAACCGTTCCGAAATCCGCAGTTATGAGGTCAGTCTGATGAATTCAAGGCCTCCGATGCAGCCTAAGACAGTCAATCTTCATCTTTCCGTGCTAAGCGGATTCTGCCGCTTTCTTATAAAGGAAGGATATATGACCTCAAATCCCGTGAGGCTCGTGCCCAGACCCAAGGTGGAGAAGCGTCTGCCCGAGTTCTATCGCGATGAGGCCATGGAGGAGTATTTCAAGCACACTTCCCATGTTGCTGATGAAAGATCCCTTGATGCTTTTGTCATGTGTCCTGAGGGGGATTCAGCTAAAAAAGCTTACGAAGACCGTCTGGCACGTCTTATAATCTCCATGCTTTATTCTCTGGGAATACGTCGTTCGGAACTTATCGGTCTTGATGTCGGAAGTGTTGATTTTGGCAGAAATATTGTCAAAGTGCATGGTAAAGGCGATAAAACGAGAGAAATTCCGCTGATTCTTTCGTTGTCTGAAGAAATTTTATTATATTTGAAAGCGGTTGAGGCATTGTGCGGGGGGAATAGGTCTTTGACAGATCCGCTGCTTGTCACATATGGAGGCAGGAGACTGTATCCGACCTATGTGGACAGGACGGTCAAGAGCGAGCTCGGGGATAAGGAAGGCATAACGGGACGCAGGTCTCCTCATGTGCTGAGACATTCTCTTGCGACAACGCTCCTTGACAAGGGGAGTGACCTTAATTCCATAAAGGAACTTCTGGGACACTCATCTCTGGCGGCGACTCAGGTCTATACCCACAACAGCATTGCCCGGCTGAAGGATATTTATAAACGAGCCCATCCAAGGGCAAAAAACGGAGGTAAACATGGAGATTAGAGTGCAGTCGATCAAGTTCAACGCAGATCAGAAACTGTTGGACTTTGTAGAAAAGAAGTTCTCAAGAATCGAGAAATTCTATGATGCGGTTACAGCTGTAGATGTAGCGCTGTCATTGCTTCCAGAACACGAAAACAAGAATGTGAAGGTGCAGGTGAGCATTCCGGGCAACACTATCGTTGTCGAGAAAAATGCCAAGACCTTCGAAGACGCAGTAGTTGATTGCGCAGACATCCTGAAGGAGAAGCTTGTGAAAGTCAAAGAAAAAAGAGCAGAATAAGAACATTTACTTTACTGCAGCATCTTCGGATGCTGCTTTTTTTATGCCTTTCCGATAGGTATTTGTCGGTTAAATGATTATCTTTGTCTGATTATGGCAAAAGGATTTCAGGAAACGGATTCTCTGTGCAGAGAAATAGTGCAGGATGCCCGCAACGGGGTGTTCAAGCCGGTTTATCTTCTGATGGGAGATGAGCCGTATTATGTCGATATGGTGTGTGATGCGATACTTGAGCACTGCCTTGACGAGAGCGAGAGGGATTTTAATCAGACCGTGTGCTATGGAGCTGATGTGGATGCTGATGCTGTCATCACTGCGGCGAGGCGTTATCCTATGTTTGCAGAGAGGCAGCTTGTAGTCATCAAGGAGGCTCAGATGATGAAGAGTCTGGAAGAACTGGCTGTATATTGCCAGCAGCCGCTGGAGTCCACGGTCCTTGTGATTGCCATGCATGGAGCTTCTGCCGACAAACGCAAGTCGCTGTATAAGACCGTGTCCAAGATGGGAGTCGTTGTGGATTCCCAGGCTTTGAGGGATTATGAGGTTCCGAGGTGGATTCCGATGTATTATCAGACCAAGGGGCTGAAGATAGCTCCTGATGCCGCGGCTCTCCTTGCCGAGCATGCCGGTACCGATCTGGCCAAGATTGCGATCGAGACAGAGAAGATGATGAAGAATCTACCTGAGGGTACTGTGGAGGTGAGTGCTTCGGATATTGAGAAGAATGTGGGCATAAGCCGTCAGTTCAGCATTTTCGAGCTCACGAAGGAACTGTCCATGAAGAATTCGGCAAAGGCCCTCAGGATTGCGGCATATATAGGCTCATCGGCGAAGTTCGCCATGCCGATGGCAGTGAGCGCGCTTTATACCCATTTCTACCGTATTCTGAAATACGAGTCTCTGCTTATGAAGAATCCTCGTCCGGGCAATGACCAGAAAGCCAAGGTGCTTGGCGTGAATCCATATTTCTTTTCGGAATATGACACCGCCGTGAGGAACTATCCTCTGAAGCGCTGCATGGCCGTGATAGCCCTTCTGAAGGAATATGACTATAAGGGAAAGGGTGGCGATGTCGGTGAGGCGACTCCTGCCGAACTGATGGTTGAACTGACCGCCAGGATATTGAATATGTAAATAAACACAGTTTATAAAATGGGAATTATCGAATGCAAAGATGTATGCAAGAGCTTCGGTGAAAAGGTGGCTCTTGATCATGTGACGGTTGAGATCCCAAAAGGTAAGATCTTCGGACTTCTCGGGCCTAACGGTGCCGGAAAGACCACTCTTATCCGTATCATCAACCGTATTACTATTCCGAGTGAGGGAAGCGTCAAGTTCGAAGGACGCCCTATAACTCAGGAAGATGTCGAGAAGATTGGTTATCTTCCTGAGGAACGCGGCCTTTACAGGAAGATGAAGGTGGGCGAACAGGCCATGTATTTCGCTCAGCTGAAAGGCATGAGCTCACGCGAGGCGGCAAAGGAACTCAAGAAATGGTTTGTGCGTTTCGGGATTGAGAGCTGGTGGAACAAGAAGGTGGAGGAGCTTTCCAAGGGTATGGCCCAGAAGGTTCAGTTCATCACGACGGTAGTGCATAAGCCATCGCTTCTTATTCTTGACGAGCCATTTTCTGGTTTCGACCCGGTTAATGCCCAGATTATCCGTGAGGAGATCCTCCGTCTGAAGGAGGAGGGCGCCACAATTATCCTGTCCACCCATAACATGGAGTCTGTGGAGGAACTCTGCGACAATATCGCTCTGATCAACAAGTCTCATGTGGTGATTTCAGGCGGTGTGGAGCAGATCCGCCGCAAATACGGCAACAATAATGTGGAGCTTATCTATACCTCATCGGAGCCTCTGCATTCTGCTGACGGCGTGTTTACCGTCCTTTCGGATCAGGATGACTCGGGAAGGCATACTGCAGTGCTTTCGATAGCTGAAGGCAGCGATGCCAACAAGGTCCTGTCTCAGGTGCTTTCGTCCGGCGTTGCAGTGAATTCATTCAAGGAACTTGTACCGAGAATGAACGACATATTCATCAAACTTGTAACTGAGGAGGAGTAAGTCATGAAACTGAAGAATATTAAGACAATCATTTCCCGTGAATACCTCACCCGCGTCAGAAAGAAGTCATTCCTTCTTATTACATTCCTTGGGCCGGTATTCTTTGCCGCAATCTGCATACTTCCGAGCGTGATCATGTTCATGACCGAGGATAAGGGCAAGCAGGTGGCCGTGGTGGACCAGTCAGGCATAGTGATGGAGAAATTCGTCGATACCGATGCCGTGGATTATACGGATTATTCCACAGAAAACCCTGACAGCCTGAAGGCTCGTTTTTCCGAGCTCGGTCTGGATGCCCTTGTGGTGGTGTCTCCTATAGATGAGGCGGCGCGCACGGTGCATGTGGCCGCATATTCCGAATCTCCGATGAGCGTGGATCTCAAGGAGTCCATCGCTTCGAGGGTAGATGATGCCGTGGAGGATTACAGGCTGTCTCTATATGAGATTTCTGACCTTAAGCAGATAATGGCCGATGTCAAGTCTGATGTGTCTGTTGCCACATATACTCTCGGCGAGGACGGAGAGGAGAAAATATCTTCATCAGAGGTCTATATGATAATCTCCCTGGTGCTTTCGATGATTATCTATATGTTTATCGCGATGTTCTCCGGAATGGTGATGCAGAGCGTCATCGAGGAAAAGGCCAGCAGGGTAGTGGAGGTGCTCGTGTCATCGGTAAAGGCTACCGAACTGATGTTCGGTAAGATCATCGGTGTCGCTTGCGTCGCACTCACCCAATTCCTTCTTTGGATCGTGCTTACAGCTGTCATCGTTACAGGAGTCTCTACCTTCATCGGCTTTGATTCCATGATGGGAGATCCTGCCCAGACTGAGCAGATGATGGACATGGCAGGTCAGATGGGAGGCGTGGATGTGGCGGAGATGACTGCTTCAATGGCTGAGGAAGACGGTATGGCTGCTGTCCTGACTACCCTCAAGGACATCAACTACGGCCAGCTTATTCTCGGATTCTTCGTGTATTTCGCACTGGGATATCTGCTATATGCATCCTTCTTTGCCGCTATCGGATCCGCTGTGGAGAATGAGGCGGATACCGCCCAGCTTCAGCTTCCGGTCACCATTCCGCTGATGATAGCCTTCTTCATAGCATTCTATGCGTTCAAGGCTCCTGACAGCGCGGTTGTGTTCTGGGGATCGATGATTCCTTTCACATCGCCTATCGTTATGCTTGCACGTATCCCGTTCGGAGTGCCTGTATGGGAACTTGCCCTCTCGATGGGACTTCTTATCGCTACGTTCATTGCATGCGGATGGGCGTCTGCTAAAATCTACCGTATAGGAATCCTTATGTTCGGCAAGAAGACGACATTCAAGGATCTTTGGAAATGGCTTAAACAGAATTAAAACAAATCTCATGAAACGTATTGTGATTTCCTGTGTTCTGGCTCTATGCCTGAGTGCAGTGTCATGGGGACAGGAATACAGTTGGTCCGGTGACCCGATGGACGGTCACAGGACCGGTTGCAAGACTCCTTCTAAGGAAAATGTGAAGGAAGCTGTAGGATATTTCAGCGGAAAGACATATGTCGCTCCCAACGGAAAGCGTTTCCCTGCCGAATCTGCGACAGCGAAGGTTGCCCGTATAGTCATCGACGGACAGCCAGCTATGGCAAGGGTCAAGGATGTGATAGCGTATTCTACCAGGGCAATGACCAAGAAGGGGCCGGAGAGTCCGCTTTCGAACTGGATCGTGGACCTGCTTATGAAGCAAGGAGAGAAGGTCTTCGGAAAGAAGATTGATATCGGAGTGACAAATTTCGGCGGCATCAGAGTGGATATGCCTGAAGGTGACGTGATCCTGGACGACATGCTTTCAATGTTTCCGTTCAAGAACCAGCTGGTCTATGTCGAACATAAGGGAAGCACGATAAGAAGGATTCTTGAGGGAATGCTCCCTTATAATATCCAGGTGCTCGGAGGACTCAGGATTGTCGTGGAAGACGGTAAGCTTGTGTCGGTGACGGTCGGTGATGAGCCTCTGGATGACGACAGGACGTATAGTGTCCTTACCATATCCTTCCTGCTTAACGGAGGTGACAACATCAGGATGGCAGAGGATGCCTTGACCATCATCCCTTCCGATGTGAATATCATAGATGCAGTTCTGGAGCATGTGCATGCCGAGACTGCCGCGGGAAGACCTATTGAGTATATGACAGACAACAGGGTAATAATCAGACAGCACCACAAATGATCATGAAAAGACTGTTTCTTATAATTTCTGCGCTGGCAGTCATTCTGTCGGCTTCAGCCCAGGACCTCACTATCCTTCATCTGAATGATACCCATAGCCATATCGATCCTCAGCGTTCCGGCAAGCATATTGGCATGGGAGGTGTAATCGAGCAGGCGGCATATGTGGACAGCGTGCGTGCGGCATGCGGTGCGGATAATGTACTTCTGCTTCATGCTGGGGACTTCAGCCAGGGAACTTCATATTTCACCGAGCTGGGTGGAGATATAGAGATTGATGTGCTGAATGCCATGTGCTTTGATGCCGTTACTCTCGGTAACCATGAGTTTGACAACGGAATGGTGGAGCTTGCACGTCGTCTGAGAAACCTGGAGGTTCCGGTGGTATGTGCCAACTATGACTTCACAGGTACTCCTCTTGAAGGACTTGTGAAGCCATACGTGATTCTTGAAAAGACAGGCCGGAAGATAGGTATAATAGGCTTGCTGACGGATGTTTCATCTGTGGTGTCTGCGGAAATTGCTGCTGCATTGAAGTATATTCCTGCAACTGATGTCGCCAATTCCTATGCGGAGAAGCTCAGATATGATGAAGGATGTGACCTTGTCATATGTCTGACCCATCTGGGTTTCGATGCTGAATCCTTTACTGATGTGGAACTCGCAGCGGCTTCTAGAAATATTGATGTGATTGTAGGCGGACATTCGCATACCCATCTTGAGGATCTTGAGAAAGTACGCAATCTTGACGGAGAGGAAGTCACTGTCGTCCAGGACTGGAAATGGGGATTGGAGGTAGGAAATCTTTCCGTGACATTCAAGCCTTCCATGCTTCTTGACAAGTACAGGGAACTCCGCAACGAGTCTGTATTCAGCCATGACGGCACCTGGTTCCCTTACCCTGCATATAACGACAGGGAAAGTTGGGATAAGATGCTTGGAAAGCATTCTGAATATCTTGTTTCCCAGGGTGAGAAATATCTTGAATATAAGTGGAAGAATGTACCGGCTACAGCGTATCTTGCATTTGAGAGGACCGGTGAGAGAAATATCATGCAGGAGCCGCTGAAGAAGAACAGGATAGCTCTGAATACACTGATGCTGGCTGAACTTGCTGAAGGAAAGGGCAGGTTTGTCGATCAGCTGATTGACGGAATGTGGCATATATGCCATATGCCTTCGTGGGTGCTTTCTGCCCATCTGCCGCGTCAGAGGTCAAATAGAAGCCTTCCGGATCCGCGCGAACAGCTGATCGACCTCGGTTCAGGAGCTCTTGGCGCACAGGTGGCGGTGGCGTGGCATTTCTTCCATGAGACGTTCGATAAGGTTAATCCGTCCATCTCATATGTGGTGGAGGATGCTGTGAAACGTCAGATTCTGGATCCGTACCTCAATCCTGCAGAGTATAAGGCTAACTGGTGGCTTGGTTTCGATATAGAGAAGGGAAGGCTTCTGAACAACTGGACTCCTTGGTGCAATGCCGATGTAATCCTCTGCTTCCTTCTGATGGAAAAGGATCCTGAGCGCCTCGAGCTGGCCCTGAAGCAGTCTGCCCGTTCTGTGGATAAGTTCATGGCATATATCAAGACCGACGGCGCATGCGAGGAAGGGCCTGCATATTGGGGACATGCTGCCGGAAAACTCTACGACTATCTCCAGATCATGCATGACGCATCGGGAGGTCGTTTCTCATTCTTCGATACGCCTATGATAAGGGATATGGGAGAATATATCTCGCGCTCATATGTCAAGGACGGATGGGTGGTGAACTTTGCGGATGCTACTGCAAGGCTTTCGTTCACGCCGTCCCTTATCTATAATTACGGAAATGCCGTGGGCAGCCGTGAGATGATGGATTTTGCTATATATAATCTCGCCGATAAGGAAAAGGGTGCATTCAGGAATCCTGTTCCCGTGATCTGGAATGACGCGTACAGGGCTCTGGAGAGTCTCCGCAATATCGGACAGATGACTCAGCAGACGGAGGTCCTGAATGCAAGGATAGCTTCCGGTGAGACTATGGAATCGTGCATGAATTCGCTGAGAAAAAGTGTTCCTGCATTTGTGTGGTATCCAGAGACGGAGTTCTGCTACATGAGAAACGGAAACTGGTTCTTTGCTGCCAAGGGAGGACATAACAACGAGAGTCACAACCACAATGACATAGGCACATTCTCGCTTTATGTGGATGGCCTGCCTGTGTTCGTGGATGCCGGTGTGGGAACTTACACCAAAAAGACTTTCAGCGCCGAGAGATATACCATTTGGTCTATGCAGAGTGACTGGCATAATCTTCCGCTCATCAACGGCTCTTCACAGGTGTTCGGCCGCGAGCACAGGTCCTCGGATGTGTCGGTGTCATCACGCAGGGACGGAGGAAAGTTCTCGCTGGATATTTCCGGAGCTTATATGAGCGCTGCAGACTGCAGGTCATGGAAGCGTACCTTTGATATCAAAGGAGGTAAGCTTACAATCACGGACAAGTATATTCTCAACAGCAGGGTCATGCCGGATGTAGAGAATTTCCTTGTGCATGGAAAGGTTTTCCTGCCTGGTGCATCTACGGATTCAGGTTATCTCGTAAAGGCCGGAGAAGTGATTGTGTGTGACGGTGGAGTGACCATGCGTCTTGCGTATCCGGCTTCGATGACGCCTTCGGTGGAAGTCATGAACCTGGATGATAAGCGTCTGACCGATGTGTGGGGTGATTCGTTGCGCAGGATTTCGTTTACAAGTGCAGCTGATGCGCCTGTAAAAGGAAGCTATGTGTTTACTATAACTCAGATAAGGTAGGATGGGGATTATTGAGATTCTTGTTATTGCCGTGGGAGTGTCGATGGACGCTTTTGCCGTGTCCATATGCAAGGGACTCTCCGTCAGGAAACTGCGTCCTTCGTATCCTTTGACCGCTGCTTTATGGTTCGGAGGATTTCAGGCTCTGATGCCGCTTCTTGGTTATTTTCTTGGAGTGAGCTTTGCCGATCTTGTGGGTACCGTGGACCATTGGATAGCATTCGTTCTTTTGGGAATCATCGGCGGCAATATGATAAAGGAATCATTCGAGAATGATGAAGGATGCAATCTGGATGCAGACTTCTCTTTCCGCACGATGCTGGCTATGGCTGTGGCTACCAGTGTGGATGCGCTTGCGGTGGGAGTATCATTCGCATTTCTTAGGGTGAATATATGGCTTGCAGTGGCTCTGATCGGAATCACCACTGCACTTTTCTCAGGAGCAGGCATTGTGTTTGGCAATATCTTCGGCTGCCGCTTCAAGTCCAGGGCCGAACTTGCCGGAGGAATCATCCTTGTAGCGATGGGCTGCAAGATACTTCTTGAGCATCTGTTCCTATAGCCTTGATGCTACGATGATAAGCGGACCCTTGCTGTCCGATCTCAGTCCGAATATATGGGTGTCTCCTCCTGAGGTGACACCCAGTTTCTTTCTGAGTGTGTCGGTGTCCATCGGGATATTGCGCGCGGTCACTTCTGCCTTCGGATACTGCTGGCCGATGCTTTTGAGGCTTCGTTTGTTGAGTTCCTCACATCTTTCTATCCTGTAGGTCTTTCCCATACCGTTTGGAATGGAGCCGCTGTCTGCTATATAATAGTGGGTGGACGTCCCGAGTTTCTTCATTCCTGTCTTTACGGAGATGATGTTGAAGGCTCCGGATTTCATCAGAGCCTTTCCTGGCTCGAAGAGGAAGTCCCCGGCCTTTATCTCGCCGCATATGGCGGCATTTGTAGTTTTCTCCTCCTCCGGAGTAAAGATGATGCTTTGGTGTGTACCGTCAGCATTGAGCTCTGCGGCAGTGACGCTATAGCCTCCTGACCATTCGCGGTCCATCCAGATGAGCAGCTCCTTGCATTCTCCTGCTGCTCCCACGGCATGGACTTCTCTGCAGGACGCTCCCAACCGTTCGCATGCCATGCTTATATCCGCCATAGGGGAGAGCTTGAGAAGGATATGACGCGTTTCACGGAATATCTCATCTTTAAGGGTTAGTACGTCAGGAGTGCAGTCTTCGATAAGAAAGACTTTCTTGCCACCTTCTCCTCTTCTGGCAGGGTCCATATAGACGATGTCCGGCTTGAAGCCTGAAAGGATTCCCGAGATGTTCGAGTTATCTATCTGCTTGTTGCTGAACTGAATGTTTCTGCATCCAAGAACCTTGAAATTATGTATGGCGGCTTCGTAAAGGGGAGTCTGCATCTCGTTGTACAGGACTTCTGATGCCCTGTCTGCGAAATTCCATGTATCAACTCCCAGGCCCCCGGTCAAATCGGCAAGCCTGAACGGTTGCCCCTCTGCTATTCTTCCTGCCATTGCTGCCTTGTACGATGCTGTTGCATCACTGCTGCACTGCTCGGCTGACAGCTTGGCCGGGAAGATAAGCTCGGGTTTGTTATACCATTTCTGAACTTTACCTTTCAGTTTTCTGCGGCTTTCGATGCAGTTTACGGCCATCTGGATGTCTATGTCAGGCCACTTGGCTCTGTCCAGAACCAATCTTGTGGTGTTGTCTTCCATATGTTCCTGTACGAATCCGATAAGTTTTTCCATGGAGGCCGTAGATTTGTTACAAAAGTAGCGATTTTCTCTAATAAAATATTTATATTTGTTCGTTTTGGATTGACAAAATATTTATTCATCACTTTATATACTATGGAAAGAGATTTTAGAGAAGTTGTCCAGAGCTGGCTGGACGGTAACTTTGACGAAGCCACAAAGGCTCAGATCGTTGCTCTTCAGGAAACTGACCCTGTAGCGCTTGAGGATGCATTCTACCGTAACCTTGAGTTCGGTACCGGAGGCCTCCGCGGCATCATGGGTGTCGGTACCAACAGAATGAACAAGTACACCGTTGGTATGGCCACTCAGGGTCTTGCAAACTACATGAAGGCTAATCTTGATGGCCCTCTCAGTGTGTGCATTTCGTTCGACAGCCGCAACAACAGTCCTGAGTTCGCTCAGATTGCTGCCAATGTGCTTGCTGCAAACGGTATCCATGTCTATATCTTTGACAAGCTCCATCCTATCGCCCTGATGAGCTACTCCGTGAGAATGAAGAAGGCGAATGCCGGTATCATGATCACTGCATCTCATAATCCTAAGGAGTACAATGGCTACAAGGTGTTCTGGTCAGACGGAGCACAGGTGACATCTCCTGTGGATAAGGACATCGTTGCTGAAGTGGCAAAGATTACAGATCCTTCCATGGTCAAGTTCGAGGCCGGTGAAGGCGCAGCTCCTATCGAGGTGATGAGCCACGAGATGGATGAGGCTTACCTCAACTCTGTAATGACTCTCATGCTCTCTCCAGAGGCTTGCGCAAAGCATAAGGATCTCAAGATTGTCTATACTCCTATCCATGGATCAGGTGTGGAAATCGTTCCGGAGTTCCTTGCCAAGCTCGGTTTCGAGAATGTATATCATGTTCCTGAACAGGATGTTGTGGATGGAAACTTCCCGACAGTAATGTCGCCTAACCCGGAGGAGCCTTCGGCTCTTGCTATGGCAGTGGCAGTGGCTGACAAAGAAGGAGCAGACCTCGTGATGGCTACAGACCCTGATGCTGACCGTATCGGTATCGCTGTTCGCGACAATGAAGGCAAGATGGTTCTGCTTAACGGCAACCAGACAGGTTCCATCCTTACATATTATATACTCCGCCGCTGGTCAGAACTCGGAAAGCTCGACGGCAACCAGTATATCGTTAAGACAATCGTGACTACAGAACTCATGCGTGCGATTGCTGAAAAATATGGTGTAAAGGTATATAACGTGCTGACAGGATTCAAGTGGATAGCTGACATCATCAAGAAGAACGAGGGCAAGACCACTTTCGTATGCGGTGGCGAAGAGAGCTACGGCTTCAACGTCGGTGAGTTCGTTCGTGACAAGGATGCTCCGATTTCCTGCGCATTCGTAGCAGAGTGCGCTGCATGGGCGGCAGAACAGGGCAAGACCCTTTACCAGCTCCTTCAGGACATCTATGCCGAGTTCGGTTACTACAAGGAGTCACTCATTTCCGTTACCAAGAAGGGTAAGGCCGGCCTTGAGGAAATCGCACAGATGATGGTGGATTACCGTAACAATCCTCCTAAGGAGATGGCAGGATCGCCTGTAATCAAGGTTATTGACTACACCAAGCCGGAAGAGACCGGTCTTCCTTCGTCCAATGTGCTTCAGTTCTACAATGAAGCAGGAGACGTGGTTACAGTGCGTCCTTCAGGTACAGAGCCTAAGATCAAGTTCTATTTCGGAATCAAGGGCTCGGATGCAGATACAAAGAATGAGGTTCTGAGAGCTCAGTTCAGCAAATAATCGTTGGATCAGCCATTTATAGATTAGGGACGGCTTCCGGATGGAAGTCGTCCCTTTTTTGATTCATAGTTTAAGTATGACTCGACTTATGATTTGCAAATGTAGATAAAAAGCGATATAATTATTAATTTATCCGACTATTAGGAAAATAATAAGAAGATTGTAATAATATTCCGCTATTTCATCCAATCTATACCGACAGGTGCACCAGAAAATATTGTCGCCCTGTCCTTATAGCCGGATTCATACTCTTCACCAGTAAGTGTGTATGCGCATGTGTTTCTGCTGTTCATCGAAAGAGTTCCTCCATTAAGATCTTTGCTGCCGTATTCCTTCCAGCCTTTCGCTGCATCAGCTTTTGCAGGGTTTGGTGCCGGGTTGGCGTACCATCCTTTGGTGTTGATTACGGAAGACATGCTGCAGTTGATGTATGCCACGTTGTCAAAATAATCCTTGGATCCGCTTGATCGTGCAAGATACATCTGGCCGTCACCGATTCCTCCCTTCTTGGTCAGATTGCAATTAAGAAATACAAAACCCTTGTATTTGCTGTCCTGACAGCGTGCCTGAACGATATAGCCGTCTCCGGCCGCCCTGATTTCGCAGTCTTCGAAGAGCCATATACGAGGCGAGCCCCAGATGAAGTCGCAGTCGCCTTCCACGAGGCAATCCTTCATCCAGCCGTATCCCTTGCTGTTGAATGTGTCCTGGAGACTTATGAGTGAGCAGTTTACAAAGGAGAGGGTATAGTCTCCGTCGCTGTTGTTGTATATCACTTCTGCCTGGCCTGGCTTTCCGTAGGTGTTCTTGAGAGTCATGTCTTCAAAACGGATCCCTTTGCATACTTCCATCAGAATTATAGCTCTACCACCCGACTTTCCTATAGATTTTTCCAATGCAGGAATGTTGTCTATGCTGGCACCGACTCCGTTTGCATATTCTTCAGCATTTGCATATTGCAGAATGGTCCTGCTTTTGCTGGCTCCTTTGAATGTGATATTGTGATTGCTGCGAATGAAGAGCTGCTCCTCATATGTTCCGTTGCCGATGTTTATCTGCATCGGATTGTCCGGACCGCATTTATATGCCCAGTCGATTGCACCCTGGATGGTTCGGAAATCAGAATTTCCGGATTTCGCTACTGTAACCGTTTCCTTTGATGACGGCTCTTTCTTGGTCGCGAACGCCCATTTCTGATCAGCTGTTATTCCGCTGAATCCTTCTGCCGCAATTGCTGAAGGATCGATTGTCACATAGTAGGTCTTTCCGTACCCCAGCTTGTTGCTGTGAGGCTTGATGATGACTGAATTGCCTTCGACAATGACAGGCTTGTAGTTTACTGCCCTGAATTTCTTTGATGTCGGTGCGCCGAGAAAGTCTATTGTAGTGCTGTTCAAGGTGTTGTTTGTCATCTGATTGAATGGAGCTGCCACATCTTCCATGTCTATCATATCAACCTGGGTTCCGTCAGCACTGAATATGGAGATCTTTCCTTCTGTACCGAGTGTCGGCGTGCTCTTGAACGTAAGGGTAAGTACATCATCGATATAGGCTCCTGTACCGACAGGGGAGACATCGAATCCGAATGTAGGTATCTCAGGTGTTGTCTCATTCCCTGGTTTTTCCTCTTCATTGCCTGTGTTCCCGCTTCCTTCTGAAGGCTTTCCCTGGACGTGTTCGTTAGAAGGAAGGGAATTGTCGCATGATGCAATCATCAAGGCAGCAGCTGCTGTAATCAAGATACTGATGCGTTTCATGTCTTATATATATAAAAGGTTATAAACTGCTTTTTACAAATATATCCTTTTGTTCCGACATCCGATGTGACTATATGTTAAAATCTTGGAAAAAATTATCTTCATATCCTCCTGAGGTCTGGTAGTTGCTTATACCCCCGATAGGACAAGGTGCATCGGGATGCTCTTCCGTCCTTGGGTGTGGCCCGGCCAGCCAGACGCTGAGGCTCATCATATATCACCTTTACTTGCATGCGGTCTAGCTTTATTGCGAGACCGCTTTTCTAATGCCCGCACAATATAAATAGGAAAGGCGACCCTCCCGGGCAGCCTTTCCGTTGTGTACTTTAACTTTGATTTCCGGTCGTAAATAATAAGAATATGCTTATAACAAGGATGTTATATTGATTTATTCTCTACTTAATAACCTTCTGCATGCAAAGATATGCAATTGTGTGCCTTTTTGGAAAAAAGTGTGATTATAGGGGTGAAAATGGGATTATCACATAGTATTTGGGATTAAAATCAATTATTTGGGATTAAAAAATAATATTATTAATTTTGTCACACCTAAAATGTGATTAAATTATGAGCGAGATTCCGCGTATATTCAGGCGTTTTGTGCCTCAGCTGCTGCATGTGATTGTACTGCCTATATTCTTCTTCACTTTCATGATAGTCTATCGTCCGTTCAATATCATGGATTTTCTCGGGAAGGAGTGGTTCGGCGTTCATGTCGCCATAATGACCGGTATCGTGCTTGTGAGTGTGCTTGTCTCGCGCCTGCTGTATTATTATGTGCCGATGCGGCTTAATTATACGCTTTATTTTTTCTGGGAAGTAGCTGAATCGGTCTTCACATCATTCTTTGTGGCGCTTTACATCTGGCTTGTATTGGGAAAGCCGATGCCGTATTTCGAAGTGCTGATCCTGGCTATCATGTATGTATTTATGACTCTTGTCATTCCGTATGCGGTCATAGCGCTGTCAATGTGTATAGTTGAATACCGTCGCAGGAATTCCGGTGACGAAGACGAGTCCCAGCATCGTATGCGCTTTTATGACGACAAGCATAATCTTAAGCTGGTCGTGCAGTCTGATACTATCCTATATATAGAGGCAGATATCAATTATGTGAACATCTATTATACTGAGAACGGTCGTGTGAGGAGTTTCATACTGAGAAGTTCCATGAAAGCCTTGGACGAATTGTGTCAGGATCATGGTCTTATCAGATGTCACAGGTCATTTTATATCAATCCTCCGCATGTAAAGGTTCTTCGCAAGGACAGGGAGGGAGTGATATACGCCGAACTTGACGCAAAGGATGTGCGTCATATTCCGGTGACCAAGAGGTATTATGAGAGATTGTCGGAAATGCTTGACTAAGAAACTTCCGGGATTCTAGAACAGACCGAACAGCTGTGCGTCAATCTTGTCCGTGATATGGGCGAAGTCCTCTGGACGATGCTCATAATCAAGGTCGTCCGCTTCTATGATGAGCACCTTGCCTTTGTAATTCCTGATCCACTCTTCGTATCTGTCGTTCAGATTGCTGAGATACTCGATGCTGATGCCCTTTTCGTAGTCACGTCCTCGCTTCTGGATCTGGGCTACAAGGGTAGGGACAGATGTCTTAAGGTATATGAGGAGGTCCGGCTCATGAACCATTGACATCATCAGGTTGAAAAGCTGCATGTAGGTGTCGAAATCCCTGTCAGAGAGGTTTCCCATAGCCTTGTTGTTGGCCACAAAGATGTGAACTCCCTCAAGAATCGTTCTGTCCTGGACAATGACGTCGTCCGACTTGGCAATTTCCAGAAGATCCTGAAATCGCTGTGCAAGGAAGTATGTTTCAAGATTATATGACCATCTTTCAATGTCCTTGTAATAATCCTCGAGATACGGGTTGTATGTGACAGCCTCATATTTAGGTGTCCAACCGTAGTGTTCTGCGAGCATTCTTGTCAGAGTCGTCTTCCCGCATCCGATATTTCCAGCGATTCCTATATGCATGTTTTCGTATTATGTCTTGGTGTAAATAAAAAAAAGCAGACTGCCGAAACAGTCTGCTAAATTAATACATTTTCGGAGACTAAACAAGTCCCTGAGCCATCATGGCTTCGGCAACCTTGATGAATCCCGCTATATTCGCTCCCTTTACGTAGTTCACATAGCCGTCTTCTTCTGTACCGTATTTTACACATGCCTCGTGTATGTCTGTCATGATTCTCTTGAGATGCTCGTCCACCTCTTCACGTGTCCACCTGAGTCTCATGGAGTTCTGTGTCATCTCAAGGCCGGATGTGGCAACACCGCCGGCATTTGAGGCCTTGCCAGGGGAGTAAAGCAGTCTGGCGCCCTGGAATACAGCAATCGCTTCAGGTGTGCACGGCATGTTTGCACCTTCAGCTACGCAGATACAACCGTTGGCTACAAGTGTCTTCGCTTCCTCTTCATTCAGTTCGTTCTGAGTGGCGCACGGCATCGCGATGTCGCATTTCACGCCCCAAGGACGCTCTCCTGGATGATATTCTGCCGTCGGATACTTGTCTGCATACTCCTTGATACGGCCTCTGTAGATATTCTTGAGCTCCATTACATATTCGAGCTTCTCTGCATCGATGCCGTCCGGGTCATAGATGTAACCGTTTGAGTCCGAGAGGGTCACCACCTTTGCTCCAAGTTGTGTGGCCTTGCGTGCCGCGAACTGGGCCACGTTACCTGAACCGGAGATGGCAACGGTCTTGCCTTCGTAGCTGTCGCCTCTTGTGGCAAGCATGGCACTGGCGAAGTAGCATGTGCCGTATCCTGTCGCCTCCGGACGGAGAGGGCTTCCGCCCCATGTCTGTCCTTTTCCGGTAAGGACTCCGGTGAATTCATCCCTGAGCCTCTTGTACTGGCCGAACATATAGCCGATTTCGCGTCCTCCGACTCCGATATCTCCTGCAGGGACGTCGGTGTCTGCGCCGATATGCTTCTGAAGCTCGGTCATGAAGCTCTGGCAGAAACGCATCACTTCGTTGTCTGACTTGCCCTTCGGGTTGAAGTCTGAGCCTCCCTTGGCAGATCCCATAGGCAGGGTGGTGAGGCTGTTCTTGAATGTCTGTTCGAATGCAAGGAACTTCATGATGCTGAGGTTCACGCTAGGATGAAAACGTATTCCTCCCTTGTATGGGCCGATGGCGCTGCTGCACTGGACTCTATAGCCTCTGTTTATATGGATTTCACCCTCGTCGTCAAGCCATGGCACGCGGAATATGATTACCCTCTCCGGCTCCACGATTCTTTCGAGAATCTTGAGGTCCATGAGGTATGGATGTTCCACGATATATGGTGCAACACTTTCAAGCACTTCCTTTACTGCCTGATGGAATTCCTTTTCTCCTGGGTTCTTTGCGGTGAGTTCAGCCATGAACCCATCCACATAATTCTTTACTAACTGATCCATATGTCTATTTGTTTTAGGGGATTAGATTCTGTTTGGTTTGTCTTCTTAAAGCTTATTTCTGCAAATTTAGCTTATTTTTTCATAATCCGGTCGATTATGACAGCTATTGCTCCGTCGCCTGTCACATTGCAGGCAGTGCCGAAGCTGTCCATCGCAATGTAGAGCGCAATCATCAGTGCCTGTGCCTCCTGGTCGAATCCCAGCATGGACTGCAGAAGTCCCAGTGAAGCCATAATTGCTCCTCCAGGCACGCCGGGAGCCGCAACCATAGTGATTCCGAGCATGCAGATGAAGCCTGCGAACATTCCGAAGTCATATGGCATACCTTTCATTATCATCAGTGCAAGCGCGCATGCTACGATCTTCAGTGTGCTTCCGGACATATGTATTGTCGAGCATAAAGGGACGGTGAATCCTGCGATATCTTCAGAAACACCGTTTTTGAGTGTCTGCTCCAGGGTTACAGGTATGGTAGCGGCTGAAGACTGCGTTCCAAGGGCTGTGAAATATGCTGGCAGCATGGTCCACAGGAGCTTGAAAGGATTTTTTCCTGCTATTATTCCTGCTATGCAGAACTGTAGGATAAGGATGCCGATATGTATGAGGAATATGATCCCGATGATGCTTATGAAGACCTTGAGGATGGAGAATACCTGCCCTGCGTATGTCATGTTCAGGAAGATTCCGTATATATATATAGGAAGTATCGGGATTATTGCGGTCTTTATCATCTTGACCACCACTTCCTCGAAGTCGTGCACGGCATCCTTCAGAGTCTGTCTGTCGAGAGCTGCAAGGCCCAGTCCTGCCGTGAATGCCAGCACGAGCGCTGTCATCACATTCATAAGCGGAGGTATGGTCACGGTAAAGTAGGGAAGTGCATCATTTGCTGATGCCACATCACCGGCGTCTGTGCTGGCTATCAGGTCCGGGAAGACTGCTGCCCCGGTCAGATAGGATATAAGCCCTGCCAATATGGTGGATCCGTATGCAATAGCTACAGTGACGAGCAGCATCTTTCCGGCACTCCTGCCGATGTCCGATATCGCTGGAGTCACGAGTCCGACGATGATAAGCGGGATGGCAAATCCGAGGAACTGGCTGAAGATTCCGTTGAATGTTGCCATTATCCTGACTGTCCACTCGGGGGCGATCATTCCTGTCCCGACGCCGAGCGTGATAGCTATAATTATCTGCCCAAGAAGGCCAATTTTTAGTTTTTTCATGGTATAACAAAAATGTTATGTATCTGTCTCTTATACACATCTGACGCTGCCG
>CANBDX010000033.1 GCA_947367315.1 uncultured Bacteroidales bacterium
GCGATAGCGGTGGGAGGGATGGAGTCGGAACTTGTTCCGACGGAACCGGGCCAAACTTACCCTATCTCCGCTCCTACATGTAACTATATACGAAAAGAGGATGACTAACACTTATTAGTCACCCTCTCTGTCTTTATATATAATTACACTTGGCCTAATGACCATAAATATCCTCACGTGAATTAGTTGTTGTAACAGGCGAGCCGTTATACTCTCCTGTAAGACTCTTGAGGAAAGCAACGATTGAAGCGGTTTCAGCATCAGTGAGCTCTACCCCACTCTGATAAAGCCCCATATCGCGTACAGCCTCTTCGAGAGTCTCGCGGGTTCCATCATGATAATAAGGCCATGTGTGCTCCACGTTACGGAGTCCAGGCACCTTGAAACGATGACGGTCACGCTCCAGACCGGTCTCCTTGAATCGTCCGTTGTCCTCATGAGTCAGCTCAAGGCCACGTTCTGCAAAATAGTGACGACGCAGTCCCATAAGCTCATATGAAAGTCCACCGAGGTTAGGACCTGCATGACAGGTCGCGCAGTCGTACTTCTTGAAGAGTTCATAGCCTTCGAGTTCCTGTGCTGTCAGGGCTGAATCATCTCCACGCAGCCACTTGTCGAATGCCGAATTCGGTGTGATGAGGGTACGCTCGAACTGTTCGATGGCATCAGTAAGGTTGGCCTCGGTGATTCCGTCAGGATAAACTGCCTTGAATGCCTTTGCAAACTTCTTATCTGCCTTGAGTTTAGCTATGATCTGGTCAAATGACTCCGATGCCATCTCCACAGGATTGAGTGGAGGACCCGCAGCCTGAGCTGCAAGAGTCTGTGCGCGACCATCCCAGAACTGCACGAAATTATACACAGCATTATATACTGTAGGTGCATTCACTCCGCCAAGCTGGTCGTTCACACCATGAGAATACTGACGATTGTCCACACCTGCAGTCTCAAGCGCATGGCATGATGCGCAGGAAACTGTGTTATCCACAGAAAGACGGGGATCATGGAACAATGCAAAACCGAGGGCAGCCTTTGCGGCATCATACTCAAGAGTCTGGTCAATAGGACGCACCGGCTCGTTTGCACGCTCGCCCTCAAGACCGTCATTATAGATTCTCGCCCTCATCTGACGCACCCACTCAAGCACAATCTCGCGCTTTGCTGAAGTCAGAGAGCTTCCCCAATGCACAAGATAATACTTCGCCATAGGCATACGGTCGTCAAGTACAACCTTCTCTACCTTTGCAAGCTCCACTGGATTGACTTCCTCATTAGCCTTGAGCTCTTCCATGAAGCGGGTCATGTCGTAGGCACGATAACCGGAATCAATATCAGCCTTGATAATGTCTCCGGCCACAGGAATCTTTGCATAGAAAGGCAGTTCCGGATCCTCGGAATGGCAGCTGAGGCAGCCTCCATCCGTAAAGATCTGATAAACCTGCTCATTCAGAGGCAGTTCCGAAGAAGGAACACGATTGACCGCCCTATAAACGACGGTCATCACAGCGGCCGCCACCAGCAGCACGACTGCACAAACTCTTACCAGTTTCTTCATATAGTGTCTAATAAACGTGTACACTTTCCTGAGCAGATGGGAGGAAATTTATTCCCCACCAGCACATCTGCAGACAGGCAAAAGCAAATATAAGCAAAATATACAAAAGTCTGTCACTGCCCCTGCGATATAACCTCAAATGTATATAAAGCAGATACATAAGCCAGGTCACAAGAGCCCATGTCTCCTTCGGGTCCCAACTCCAGAAATGTCCCCATGCAGCTTTAGCCCATATGGCTCCGGAAAGCATTCCGAAAGTAAGGAAGGCTGTACCTATATATATAAGGGTGTCGGCAGAAGGAAGAAGGTCGGACGATTTCCTGAATAAGCCCACCAGTCCGATAAGGAATGCACATCCGAGCAGTGAATATGAAAACATATATACAGTCACATGAGGTATGAACCATGGACTCTGAAGCGCAGGTACAAGGGTCGCGCCTGCCTTTTCCGGATTAAGGGCCACAAGCAGAATGAATACCGTAGAAAGAACGGTGGAGAATGACAATATCCATTTATAGCGCCACCTTAAATAGGTGAACAGTCCGGCAATACCGGCGAAGAACGAATACCACATCCTCGTATCACCCATAGTACGTAATGGAGGGATGCCAGACAGGATCCATTTCGAACAGATCATCCATGCCAGCGTCACAGATGCAAGCACGGAAAATGAAACTGCTGTCCTGCGCCATCCGGCCCAAGCGGAGACAGATCCGATAACTGCCATCACGACAGCAATATATGGCATGATTGAATTCATTTCCGAGGCCCTTTGATAAACAACATGAACGCACCCGCAATAAGCATCAGTATGCCGGCAAGAGCGAAATATCTCCACGGTTCACGGACAATCTGAAACACGCATCCTGACTCTGAGACTCCAGTCAGATATACGTCTTCGCCGAACTTCACATTATAAGGATGATTGACCAGAATCTGCACCGGAGCACCACCGTCCACCGATACGGATGCCTCATAATGGACCGGCTTTCCGTCCGTGCCGGATTTCATACTGAAGTCCTTCAGCTCCAGTTCATATGAAAGGATGCCCGTGCCTCCGTCAAGCCTGTAGGCTTCATGTGCAGTTTCTCCAGGTCCCAGCTTCACACGCATCTCGGAAGAATCAGGACTTCCCCAGAATCCGGCGCCTGATGCAAGCAGAAATCCGGCATGAATAAGCAGGAACCGCCAGCGTATCACACCGTCAGGGCGTCTCCATCCGCGCAGGGTCACCAGAAACACCACTGTCTGCGAATACAGCAGAACAACGGCGAAGAATACCGACTGCACAAATAGGCGGTCACCTGTAAAACCGATCCATAATCCGGCGCCTGCAAGCATGCATATCGCCGAGACGGTGGCTGACGGTGAAAGCATGAAGCGGACTGCAGCGCTATCGCGATGATTCCTCCACATCATCCACCATCCTCCGGCCCATATTGCTGCAAGCAGCATATTCAGCGGAAAAGAAAAGAATGACCAGAACTGTTCCATTACTGTTTTTCACAATATAACCTGCCCTGCTCGGCAGCAACAACCTTCAGCGTCTCACCCTTGGAAGCATAACCTCCAGTACGTAGGATAGCCTCGTAAATATGCCCGTCCAAAGAGCGGACCTTACCTGAAGGCTTAAGGTCACTGAGTACGGTAACTTCTTTTCCGACAAGCACTTCCAACCCCATGACAACACCGGAATAACCCTCTGCAGCAGACATTTCCTCCCTCAATGCAATGTGGTCGAACGAGCGGGTCGCATATAATCTGCGCACCAGCCACACTCCTCCGAAGATAGATGCAGCTGCGGAAACGGTGACTATGCATATAGGGCGTAACAGAGGTGTAAGCGTGAATGTTCCGTCAAGCTCATAAAAGTCTGCATTATCCACCATTCCGAATGCAAGTGCCAGGACCACGGCTATGATTCCAAGTATTCCGCATACTCCGAATCCCGGGATCACGAATATTTCCATGGCCAGAAGTATAAGTCCAGTAATGAAAAGGAGTAATTCCCAATTGGAAAGCAGATTTACCATATATGCCGGAGCGAAATAAAGAAGAGCACCAACCACTGCCGTCAGAAGCGGAAGACCGATGCCCGGTGTCCTGATCTCCACGAATATTCCTCCGACGATCATCATCATGAATATCGACTGAAGAAGCGGATGCAGAAGGAACTGGATAAGCCTGTCCAGCCACGTCATGTCATCCGACATATCCCTTATTATATAGTCATCGCTTCCGGCAATGGTCTGGGCAACCTCCTGATAAGATTCTGCAACACCTTCGCAATATCCCACGGCAATGGCCTCGGCCGGTGTAAGCGTAAGCACATTGGCAGTATCCGTCATGGACTCTGCGACCTTCGGGTCCCTTCCCGTTGCCTGGGCTGTGGAACGCATCATTCCGCGCATGAATGACTGATATTTGTCCGGCATCACATTACCCGACTGATCCACCACGGTAGCTGCTCCTATGGAACTGCCGGTCTTCATATATATGGAATCGCATGCAATGCTGATGAGTGCTCCTGCTGAAGCCGCCTGCATGTTCACGTATGCAACCACAGGCTTAGGATAGCGTAGTATCGCCGAACGTATGCTGTCAGCCGCATCTACAGCACCTCCGTATGTGTCAAGGTCGAGCAGCACATAGTCTGCACCGGACTCGGACGCCTTCTCAAGACCAAGCACAACAAGACGCTGGGAAGCCTTGTCTATGTCCTGATCAAGACGGATGCGATATATAAGGGTGTGCGAATCAGATGCGGACAAGCCCAGACATACAAGCATGGCGGACAAAATCAGAAATAATCGTTTCATATCTAATTTTCGAAATTACATAGGCTACAAATATAAAAAATATAGAGGAATAATTCGTAACTTCGCCGAGTTGTTTTTAACCAAATGATTTCATATGGAATTGACTGTTCAGATTCTTACCCTCATCGGAGGACTCATCCTCATCCTGCTCGGAGCCAACTGGCTCGTGGACGGCTCGTCAAGCATCGCCAAAAGATTTGGACTCAGCGAATTCATCATCGGACTTACAATCGTCGGCATCGGCACATCGTCGCCTGAAATGGTGGTCAGCTTCATGTCCGCTTTCCAAGGCAAGGCCGACATGGCTATAGGAAACGTAATAGGATCCAATATCTTCAATACATTCATGATCCTTGGCATCACGGCCTTGATTTCACCGCTTGTGATTACAAAGGCAAACCTGCGCAAGGACATACCGCTCAACGTTGCCGTGACGCTTCTGCTCATCCTGCTTGGACTGGACCGCACAATTTTCGGCATTGGCAACGACCATCTCGGTCTTATCGACGGAATCATCCTTCTGGCGGTATTTGCCTGGTATATGTGGAGCTCGTTCAGGTCAGACCAGGGAGATTCATCAGAAGAAGGCGGCATAAAGGAATATTCCGTACTTATCTCACTTGTGCTTATAGGAGCCGGACTTGCAGGTCTCATCTTCGGAGGCAGACTTTTTGTTGATTCCGCTACTGAACTTGCGAAGGCCATGGGAGTGTCGGATAAATTCATTGCAATCACAGTAATGGCGGCAGGCACATCGATGCCTGAGCTCGCTACATGCGTGGTGGCAGCCCTAAAGGGCAGAGGCCAGCTGGCTCTCGGCAACATCCTCGGATCCAATATCTCGAACATACTTCTCATCCTCGGAGGCGCTTCTGTCATCTGCCCGCTCTCATTCGGAGGCATGACGAATATTGACATTCTTGCCGTAGTAGGTTCTGCTGCATTCATCCTCATGTGTGCCTACACATTCCGAAAGAAGGAAATAGACCGCGTGGAAGGCGCTGCGCTTGTATTGATGGAGGCAGCCTACATGTGGTACCTGATAGCAAACATATAAATGAAAACGTTACTCAACATCCTTTTCAATAGAGCCGACAGCCTGTCGAAGGCCGATTCCCTGACAGGAGTGCAGGCAGAAATTGCAGCTGTAGCCGACAAGCTGGCCAACACCCCCACCAAGGAACTCCTCGGAGACCTGCTTGACAAGATAGTAGGATTCGGTCTGAAGCTGCTTGCCGCATTCGCCATATATTTTATAGGAATATGGCTTATCAGAAAGCTTAAGCAGATCCTCCGGAAGGTGTTCGAGAAACGCCAAACTGATGCCGCGATTGCATCATTCGTGCAAAGTCTTGTAAGCATTGCGATGACAATCCTCCTGGTTATCACGACGGTAGGCACATTGGGCATCGACACGACTTCTCTTGCGGCACTGCTTGCCGGTGGAGGTATGGCCATAGGTATGGCAATGAACGGTACTGTCCAGAACTTCGCCGGAGGTATCATGCTCCTGATATTCCGTCCTTTCAAGGCCGGAGACTTCATAGAGGCGCAGGGATTTTCCGGTACGGTCTCGGAAGTGAACATAACGAGCACAAAACTTACCACAACCGACAACCGGGTAATCATAATCCCTAACGGTATCCTTTCCAACGGGACCGTGAACAACTACTCGGAGAACACAATGAGACGCCTGGACATCAATGTAAATGTAGAATACGGATGTTCATCGCAGCAGACCAAGGACCTGCTCATGAAGATTGTGGAAGATGAAGGAAGGGCACTCACCATTGCTGACGGAGCACCTGCAGACCCGTATATTGTCCTAAGCGCTCTCAATGACAGCGCCGTACAGTTCCTTGTACGCATCTGGGTGAAGTCATCGGATTACTGGAGTGTTAATTACGCCCTGACAGAACAGATCTACAACGAACTTCCGGAACACGACATCAAGTTCCCGTACACGAAACTGGACGTGAATATATACAGACAGGAGAGCTAAGCAGCTCTCCTGTACCATTTAATATCGAAGTTGTCTTAGAATTCCTCCTTTGCAACCACAGGGTTTGCGTAGATTTCAAGAAAGGCAGCCTTCAGTTCTTCCCTGTCAAGCTCCGGCCCCACAGTACCGAGCTGGTGTTCCATATATCCGACGAACTTTGCAACATCAGTCTGGTCGTACATGTCGGCATATCTGTTACCGCCCTTAAGAAGGTCATAAGCCACATAATTGTTCTTCCAGAGTCTGAAGCCGGCAATCACTCGTTTGTCCACAGCCTGTCTTATACGCTGATACCTGTCATTCTTGTCACATTGCGCAGCATCCGCAATCTCTTCCGATGTAAGCGGAGTGCCGATATGCAGATGTATCTGTCCCTTAGGCTGCATGATGCCCACCATGATGCTGTTCAGATCCTCACCCTCGGCCTTCACATATTTCTGAGTACGTGAAATAAGGTTCTCACGTGCCTTGAGAATATCGCATGGTTCGAATTCATATGAAATGCTCATAGGGATGATGTTCAATTCCTCGAAGTTCTTCTGGAAATCATCAGAGCCGCTCATGTCGAGCATCTTGAGAAGACCTTGTTCTGTGGTGTCGTATCCGTTCTTGGTGCGTCCCTGACGCTGCGCAAGCCATATGGAACTGCGCTGCTCGGTGATGTTGATGCGGATATATCTCGACAGAAGCTGCGATGAAATATAAAGTTCCCTTGCAGATATGCCCCTGACCACCTTTATCATGCGGTTAGACCTGATGAGATACTCCACATGCTTGTTGGTGATCAGATTGTCACCTACAGCAATCTCCGTCATAGGAATGTTGTTCATATAAAGGACAAGCTGCGTGATGGCAGGATCGAGAATGATGTCCCTGTGATTGGACATAGCCAGAAACTTCTTCTCCGGATCTATGTTTTCAATTCCTTCATATGTGAAGCCTGTGGCAGTATTCTCCAGCACCCACTGAACGAATTTCTGCATTACAAGCGTCTGGAACTCGTCTATAGTCTTTATGTTCTTAAGGACGTTCTTCAGGAATTCCTCCGGCTGGTCCGGAAAGAACTTCTGGGAAAACCGGGTCACCAGAGGATGGTCGGCAAGTAAGCCGAGCGCCTCGGAGGCCTCAGCATCCGTATATGGACTTATGCTTTGAAATTCAGCTAAATCTATCATTGATGATTCAAATTAAGTATGTACAATATACAAAGGTATAAAATAAGCACCAATATATCAAGACCTGATCATGCTCTGAAAAGAACCGAACTGTCTCCATAGCTTAGGAAGCGGAAATCATGACCGAGTGCAAAATCATAGATATTCTTCCAGTCGCCACCTACAAAAGCGGAAATCAGAAGCAGAAGTGTGCTCTGAGGCTGATGGAAATTAGTCACCAGCACATCTACGACCCTGAATCTGAAACCGGGCACGATGATGATCCTGGTACCGGCCTTTAGCTCGGACAGGTCATTTTCCTCAAGATAGGCAATCAAGGCATCCAGGGACTCTTCCAGAGAATATCCGTACTCACGCTCATAGGGATCCCATTGGCATACATCTTCAGGGAAACCCTTCTCGATGCAGCTCACACCTATATAATATAGAGATTCAAGAGTACGTACAGAAGTAGTGCCCACAGCCACGACCTTGCCAAGATGGCTCCTCAGCTTCCTTATCAGATCCAATGTCACCACAAAAGGCTCCCTATGCATCGAATGTTCAGCCACAAGACTGCTCTTGACAGGGAGGAATGTACCTGCCCCCACATGCAGACATACTGTCTCACGGGAAATTCCTCTGGCATCTATCCCCTCCAGAACCTTCCGGGTAAAATGCAGTCCGGCAGTAGGAGCCGCAACCGATCCTCTGTAGCGTGCATACAATGTCTGGTATCTCTCCAGATCCACTGCTTCCGTGTCACGGTTGAGATATGGAGGAATAGGCACCGACCCACATATCTCAAGCACCTTGGAGAATTCGGCTGCATTCTTCCATGAGAACTCAATGATTGATGTCTCTCCGGCCCTTTCAATAAGCGTAGCCTCAAGCCCCATCTCGGATATTGACGGATCCTCATCGGGATTATACAAGGTAAGAACATCACCTTTCCATCTCTTTACATTACCGACGATACATTTCCATCTGCATCTTTCTCTCTGGGCGAACATAGTCACATACTCTTCCGGCATCACCGGCTCGAGACAGAATATCTCGATATGTGCTCCTGTCGCACGCTGGAAATGCAGACGCGCAGGCACGACCTTAGTATCGTTAAATATCATCAGTGCACCTTCCGGGAGAATTTCGCAGATCTCGGCAAATCGCCTTTCTTCAGGATTTCCGTCCTTGTAGTGAAGAAGTTTTGACAAATCACGCTCAGCCAATGGATACTTGGCTATGCGATTGTCGGGCAGATTATAATTATAGTCTTCTATATAGATTTCAGGTATCATTCTGTCATTCATAAATTCGAGCACAAAATTAATCAATTCCTGTAAATTCGACAACCTCTCGTTTTGTTTACGAATGTTACATATGTTATCTGATTTAATTAATCAATGTGATTACATTTGTAAATACGCATCCGAATTATATACTGTATTCAATGGTCGTATTTGGCGTGTATTTATGTAATATAAGTAATTCTTATGTTTGTTTTTAGTTTTGCATAATGTCGGAATAATCAGATACTTACACCATTTTACATCATGTTTGGATATAACACCTTATTGTATATGGACACGTTTTTGCCCCATTTTGGGCAATATTTGCGTATATATTGTATATTTTAGGTCTATATATATGTGATAATCAGATATCTATCCATTATTGTTTAAACTAAATCTCAGTATCTTTACACCAGCACCGTGCATCTTGATTACATATGTAAAGCAACAAAGAGCTTGTTTTCTTGAAAATTTCTATCTACATTTGTAACCACTTAACATCACATTTATGAACAACCGTCTGAAGCAGTTTCTCGCAGCAGAAAACATCACGCAAGCTCAGTTTGCCGACACAATCAAGGTCGTGCGCGCCAGCGTATCTCATGTACTTTCCGGAAGAAACAATCCCGGATACGATTTCATCAAAGCGATCATGACAGCCTATCCCCTTCTCAACGTCGAGTGGCTGATGCTCGGCAAGGGAAAAATGTACAAGGACGGTAGATCGGATACGGATGAAGGTCTGTTGTTCGCAGACGTTGAGACAGCGGAAACCAATGTATCCCCTGCTGCTGTTGCCGTTCAGGAACAGCAATCTCCCATTCCATCTGCAGACACTAAGGAAAATATCGAAAGGACGACCGCAATTGATACTTCAGCAGAACATGTGCAAAGCATTGTAAGACAGCGCAAGATATCTAAAATTATCGTTCTTTTTGATGACGGTACGTTCGAAGAAATGGGACAATAGCGGTTTTTTCACTATATTTGTGCCCTCTGTAAAACACACGTGCACATGTATAAGCATTTCCTCAAGCCGATATTGTTCAGATTCAATCCTGAGACGGCACACAACATGATCTTTTCGACATTGTCATTTCTCAGGCATGTACCATTCGCCCGGTCGATTGTACGGGCTCTGTATCACAGGGATTCCCCTTCTCTCGAACGCGAGGTTTTCGGAATAACATTCCCCAATCCTGTGGGCCTGGCAGGCGGTCTTGACAAGAATGGTGAATTCTACAATGACATGGCCAATTTCGGCTTCGGATTCGTGGAAATAGGTTCACTCACCCCCCTTCCTCAAGACGGTAATGCAAAGCCAAGGTGCTGGAGGGTTCCTGGAGACAGGGCTATAATCAACCGCTTCGGAATCAATAATAAAGGAGTGAGAAATGCTGTGGAACACCTCAAGAAGGTACGTCCGGAAGTCGTTGTAGCAGCAAACATTTCCAAGAATTCAAACAGCATCAATGAGGAGGCTTCCAAGGACTATGAGACATCTTTCTCGCTTCTCTACGACTTTGTGGACATGTTCGTTGTAAATGTATCATGCCCTAATGTCGTGGGACTCACCGCATTGCAGGATATAGGATTCCTTTCTGACATCGTGGACAGGCTTCTGGACCTGAGGATGCTCTACGACAACTACAGACCTATCCTGCTGAAGGTTTCACCTGATCTCTCACACGAGCAGCTTGATGAAATAATAGACTACTGCCTCAGATCGGGAATCGATGGCATAGTGGCAGGCAACACCACAAGAAGCAGGGAGGGACTTACAAGCATAAGTCCGGAAAAGATCGAGGAAATAGGCAACGGAGGCATGTCAGGCGCACCTGTCCATAAGAAAAACCTCGAGCTCGTAAGATATGTCCACGAGAAATCGTCAGGAAAGCTGCCAATCATAGGTGTCGGAGGCATAATGTCACCGGAAGATGCAAAGGATATGATAGATGCAGGTGCCTCTCTGGTGGAAATTTACACGGGATTCATATATGAAGGCCCCGGTCTTGTAAAGAGAATCATCAAGCATCTCGAAGAATCGGAAAAAAACAGCAAAGCGGAGGCATAATGAACAGGGCATCGATATGTACGATAGGTGACGAAATCCTGATAGGACAGATAATAGACACCAATTCATCCCACATTTCACAGGCATTAAACAGTATAGGCATACAGGTAGGCAGCATGGTCTCCATAGGCGACAGCCATGAACAGATCATTGCGGTTCTCGAGCGCGAACTCGGTGAAAACGAGATAGTCATAGTCACAGGCGGCCTCGGACCGACCAAGGATGACATCACAAAGAAAGCTCTTGCCCATCTTTCCGGATCCACATCATACAAGACAGACGAAAGACAGCTGGAAATAGTGCACAGGATCCTCAGCGCAAGGGGGCTTGACGTACTGGACATCAATCTTGCACAGGCATCTGTTCCGGATACATGCGAAGTCATTCCAAACAAGCTCGGAACTGCGCCTGTAATGGTCTTCAGGTTCCCCAAGGAGCGCTTCGGACATCCTGCAACCCTATATTCCCTTCCAGGAGTGCCTCACGAAGCTATAGGAGCCCTTCCGGAAATCCTTGAAGATATAAGCAGGCACTATACCACTTCCGATATCTACCACCGGAGCGTGATGACCTTCGGCATAGCTGAGTCTGCGCTTGCCAAATTGATAGAGGAATGGGAAGAAAATCTGCCTGAAAACATGCATCTGGCGTATCTTCCTAATCTCATCACCGGAGTCAAGCTCAGATTGTCCATCTATGGGGGCGTAAGGGAAGAGCAGGAAAGGCTGATTACAAAGCAGCTGGAGAAGCTAAAGGCCATTCTTGGAGACAGTCTGTACTCTCTCGAGGAAGACAGCCTCCAGGAGCATATTGGAAAGATACTCAGCAGGCATGGGAAGACAGTCAGCTGTGCGGAATCATGCACCGGAGGTCTGATTTCATCCCTGTTCACATCAGTACCCGGCTCATCCGAATATTTTCTGGGCTCGGTGACATCCTATGCAAACAGCGTAAAGCAGAATGTGCTCGGCGTTCCTGCTTCGATCATATCTTCCCATGGCGCTGTCAGCAGTGAATGCGTAGCTGCAATGGCGGAAGGTGTAAGACGCATAACCGGCAGTGACTTTTCGGTGGCAACCTCAGGCATAGCAGGACCTGGAGGCGGAAGTGAAGAAAAACCCGTCGGCCTTGTCTGGATCGGTGTAAGTTCACAGATGGGTACAGAGACGTTCAGAATGGTCTTCAAAGGTGACAGAAAACGTAATATCGAACGATTTGCAGCTAATGCATTAGATAAATTACGTAAACATATACAAAACACCTTATATAATTGTAAATAAATTCATAAAACAAAATTGTTTTAATGCAAAACAATTTTGTTACATAAAATTTGTAAACAATTAGATATACTAATAAACTAAACGAATGGATTGATTATCAGTTAGTTATCGAATATGAGCAGCATCGAGCATAGATACCACCAGAAAAGAAGAAGAATCAGGCTGAACGGCATCTTTTATGCCGCTATATCGTCAGCTTCATTCGGCTTCTCCCCTCTTTTCAGCCTTGCTCTGATAGCTGCCGGACTGACTAATTTCGACATACTTTCCTACCGCTGGGGAATAGCTGCACTTGTGCTCATGACCTATGCATTCTTCAAGAAGAAGACGCTGCGTCTGGGTTCCTTTGACGAAGTCTGGAAAGTCGTTCTCCTTAGCGCACTCAGAGCGATCACCTCAATTACCCTGCTCATAGGATATGCCAATATCTCAAGCGGAATCGCCGCAACAATCAACTTCATGTACCCGGTTATTGTAGCCATATGCATGATGATATTCTTCGGTGAAAAGAAAGGAGTCGTAGACATAATTTCCATAGGAGCATCCATATTCGGCGTATATCTTCTCGCATCTGGAGACAGTATTGTTGTGGAAGGAGGAAACACCGGACTCGGACTTGCCTGCTCCATCATATCAGCCTTTTCTTTTGCAGCATACTATATAATAATGAAGCAGGTCAAGGCGGACAAGATCGAAGTGGTGAAATTCACCACATGGATAATGATGCTGAGCGCCCTTTATTTCATAGCATGCGCGTTCATCTTCGAGGGAAGCCTTACGTTGGTGACCGGAGGATGGAACTGGATGAACATACTCGGCCTGGGATTATGGGCCACAATGGTATCAAGCATAACAGGAGTAAAGGCCATCAGACGCATAGGGCCTACGCAGACATCAATTCTTGGAGCGCTTCAGCCTGTGACGGCTGTTGGACTTGGCGTGCTGTTCCTGGGAGAACATCTGTATATGCGTTCGGTGATAGGGGTGGCGTTGATACTGATATCCGTATCAGTAGTCGTGATGCATCAGAAAAAAATAAGAAGCCGATTCACGGCCTCTTACCCTATCCAAGTATTCTGAAGAAATTCCCGCCTGCAATCTTTTCAAGGTCAGTTTCCGAGTATCCCCTGCCTCTAAGCACCTCGAACAGCTTCGGCATCATCGATATGTCTTCAAGACCTTCAGGTGTGACCTCTATGCCATCAAAATCGGAGCCTATTCCCACATGGTCGATTCCTGCAATCTCGACAACATGGTCGATATGATCTGCAATAAGCCTGAAAGAAGGACGAGGCAGAGACTGAATTTCATCCTGTATCCTGTTCCATGCTGCTCTTTTAGCATCATCGGCAGGGTCGGCAATGAAGGCGCTCTCTACAGGTTCTCCCCTTTCCATTATGCCTGAATCCGAAAGAATCTTTTCAAAACCGCCATCCAGGAAAAGAGGATAGAAATTTATCTGAATGACTCCTCCTGAAGAAGCAAGGGCGCGGATCATGTCATCCGTCATGTTACGGGGATGGTCACACAGAGCCCTGCAGCAGGAATGCGTAGCAACTACCGGCCTGGAAGAGCATTCAATCACATTATAAAAGGATTCATCGGAAATATGCGATACATCCACCAGCATGCCCAAACTGTTCATCTCTGCCACGAGCTTTCGTCCGAACGGACTAAGACCGCCCCATGTCTTTACCTTGGAAGCGCATGAATCACATATCTGATTATCGGAAGAATGGCATAAGGTAATATAACGCACTCCCCTGTCATAGAAATACTTGACTCTACTTAAATCCTCTGCGACGGGAGCGCCGTTCTCCAGTCCGAGGAAAACGGAAAAGCGTGACGATGCCTTGTTTGCATACGCCTGCCATGCATTACTTGCAAAGGCGGCTGATTCCGAATTTGCCTCTACTGCCTGCTCCACACCGGCCAATAAACTCCTGGCATATGCATATCCCTGCTCGGAGTCCATTGAGCCAGGCACATACAACGCAAAGAAGGCACCGTCCACTCCACCACGTCTGAGCTTTGGAAAATCAACATGTGCGTGGTGGTTATCTGCAGCCAGATCTCTCAGACGAAGGATCTGAGAAGGCGTGTCACAGTGGGAATCAAGAAGAAACATTATTTTTTAATTCTCTGTCTTACAGCCTCATACATAAGCACAGCTGAAGCAACGGATACATTAAGTGAAGTAATCTCTCCAGCCATTGGAATGGCAGCCTTGGAGTCTGCCAGATCCAGCATGGCCTGTGAGATGCCCTTGCCCTCAGAGCCCATGATTATGGCGCACGGACCGGTCATATCCACATCGTATATAAGATTGTCAGTCTTCTCGGTTGCAGCCACAAGCTTGAATCCGCTCTGCTTGAGATAATATGCAGCTACGCGTAAATTAGGAACCTTGCATGTATCCATCCTCATCAAAGCCCCTGCAGAAGCCTTCACAGCATCTGCATTGATAGCAGCACCTCCCTTCGCAGGCACAATGATTCCCTGGCCGCCTGCACATTCCAGACTACGAGCAATGGCACCGAGATTACGGACATCGCTGACACCGTCAAGAATTACCAGGAGAGGATTCTCACTCAGACCCAGAGCATTATCCACAAGCTGCTCGATATCCACGTAATCAATCTGTGAGATATAAGCAAGCACGCCTTGATGGGAGCCTCTGACAGCTCTGTTGAGCCTTTCTCCTGGAACAAACTGGAAAGGAATCTCATTCTCCTTAAGCAGTTCCAGAAGTTCCCTGAACTGAGGTCCCTCAAGTCCTTGCTTCAGAAGGACCTTGTCAAACTTCTTTCCTGCCTTGACAGCCTCCAGCACCGGATGCATGCCGAACAGATACTGCATTTTATTATCTTCCATATATAATTAAGTTACAATTATATTAAATTTATAAAAACTCAACAACAAGATCAGGGCAAAAATCTTATTCTAATGATTCGTTAAGTTTTTCCCATTCCGCCATCTTGAAATCCAGCTCACGCTTATTCTCAAGATAAGCCCTCGTCAACTCCATGACATCATCCCCGGGACCGGGAGCCGTCAATACTGCCTCTATCTCCTTCATCTTATTTTCTATCTCATCTATCCCCTTCTCCAAGAATGAGATACGATTCCTTATCTTCTTTTCTTCTTTAGATACATACTTCTTCGCCTGATACTCCTGCTTAGCTTCTTCCTTCTTCTGGATAACCTCCGCAGGCTTCTCCTCGGCCACCGGCTTGTAATGTCTTTCAAGCTCGCTCAGGCTCTCAAGCTTCCTTCTTTCAAGGAAATCCTGCACTCCACCAAGATGCTCCTTGACCTTTCCGTCACGGAACTCATAAAGCTTATCCACAAGTCCTTCAAGGAAGTCTCTGTCATGTGAGACGATTATCAGCGTACCGTCATAGGCTTTCAGCGCCTGCTTCAGGATATCCTTTGAACGTATGTCCATATGGTTGGTAGGCTCGTCAAGCGCCAGAAGATTATATGGCTTCAGTATCAGCTTTGCCATGGCCAGACGGGCACGCTCCCCACCGCTCAGCACAGCCACCTTCTTGTCTATATCCTCCCCCTTGAAAAGGAAGGCACCGAGGATGTCACGCAGCTTTAGACGGATATCTCCTACGGCTATCCTGTCAAGAGTGCCGAAGACCGTATCCTCCTTGTCGAGGATATCTTCTTGATTCTGAGCGTAATATCCGATGTTTACATTATATCCGTTCCTGGATTCTCCGGCCATCGGGTCGAGTTCGCCCATTATGACTCTCATCAGAGTGGTCTTTCCTTCGCCGTTTCTCCCGACCAGCGCGACCTTCTCTCCCCTTCGCACCTCGATCTGAGCATCCTCAAACACCACCTTGGTGCCGTATCCTACTTTCATATCCACAGACTTGTAGGCTATATCACCAGAACGCGGAGCAGGCGGGAATTTCACAGAAAGAGCCGATCTGTCTTCCAGATCCACCTCAATCCTCTCAAGCTTCTCCAGCTGCTTCACACGTGACTGCACCTGATTGGATTTGGTAGGCTTATACCTGAATTTCTCTATGAATTCCTCGGTCTTCTCAATCATTCTCTGCTGATTCTCGTACGCAGCACGCTGTTGTTCGAGGCGTTCCCTCCTGAGTTCCAGATACTTGCTATATGGAACTTTATAGTCATGAATGCGCCCGAGCATGATTTCTACGGTCCTGTTAGTGACGTTATCGAGAAATTTCCTGTCGTGTGAAATCAGCACGAGAGAGCCTCTGTATTCCTTGAGATATCCCTCCAGCCACTCAATGGACTCTATATCCAGATGGTTTGTGGGCTCGTCCAGAAGCAGCACATCAGGCTTTGAAAGCAGAATCTTCGCCAGCTCTATACGCATGTTCCAGCCCTGGCTGAAAGTCTCGGTCGGACGTGAAAGCTCCTCATATTTGAATCCAAGACCTATGAGCGTCTTCTCCGCCTGCACCTGAGGATTATCTGACGCCGCAAAGGCAATACGGTCGTTTATCTCATTCATGCGGATGATAAGGTCCTGATACTCTTTGGATTCATAATCAGTACGCTCGGCAAGCTCGAGGGTGATCCTCTCAAGGTCATCCTCCATTGCGAACATATCCGAAAAGGCAGTCATGGCCTCGTCAATCACGCTCCTGCCTCTATGGTGTTCCATGATCTGGGGCAGATAGCCGATCTTTATGCCCGCCGGACAGGCCACCTTTCCGGAAGTCGGACTTTGAAAGCCGCATATGAGCTTCAGAATGGTGGACTTACCGGCACCGTTCTTACCCACAAGGCCTATCTTGTCACTCTCGCTGATATGGAAATTGATTTCGTTCAGCAAGGTGAATCCACCATATGCAACCGTCAGATTATTAATAGATATCATATTAGAAGCTTCTTGATTTCCAAATTCTCACGTCGGAACTTCGTTCTTCCTCAGAATGACATTGACGTCCTTCTTTTTATTCCTTCCTGCACATGAATATACTGAGTTCATAAAGCAGATACAGGGGCACCGAACAAACCATAAGGGAGAACGGGTCTCCTGTAGGGGTTATTATCGCCGCAAGTATCAGGATTATGCATATGGCATGCTTGCGATATGAGCGCAGAGTCTCTCTTGTCACAATCCCAAGAACCGACAAGACCACTATAACCGTCGGGAATTCGAACACGATTCCGAAAGCAAGGACAGTTGCCGAGAACAGAGATATATACGAAGACAGAGAGAATGTATTCGGAACAGCAGCGCTGACCTGATAATCAGCAAAAAAGTTAAGCATCACCGGGAACACGATCATGTATCCCACAAGCACTCCGGCATAAAACAGCAGCGATGCGAACATGAAAGCCCCCTTGACGGCCTTCTTCTCACGTTCATACAAGGCAGGAGCAATGAAGCGCCATATCTCATATATTATATAAGGAAACGTAAGAATAAGGGCACATATGAAGGTGACCTTCATATGGATCATGAACTGAGCTGCAACTTCCAGATTGACCAGAGGCAAAGAAAAGTCCAGCCCGAGAAGCCTGTAGAACGGAAAATCCGCCCTGGAAGGCCCCAGGATGATACCATCGAAAAGAAAACCTTTCAACAGGAAAAGCACCACCGCGACTCCGGCCAATACCAGAATCATCCGTATGATGCTTTTCCTGAGATCTTCCAGATGGTCCCAAAAGGACATCGTCTGCTCAGTATCCGACATTACTTCCCGGTTGTATCAGACTCGATATCCTTCTTGATTTCCTTCAGTTCGCTCTCGACCTCGTTCATTCCCTGCTTGAAGCTCTTAACACCTTTACCAAGGCCCTTCATCAGTTCAGGAATCTTCTTTCCACCGAAAAGAAGCAGAAAGACCAGCGCGATAATGATCACTTCCCACATGCCTATCATGGCAAGAGGCATAATACCAAGAGTTGTCATATTATTCTTCCTTTATAAGTTTTTCAAACAATTCAGCAAAATCCTTCGGACACCTTATCGGACGTCGCGTCTTCGCATCTATGAAGCCGATCCCTACCTCTCCGTTGCACAGGAGTCTCCCAGATTCATTGTAAATCTCGCTTTTGATAACAAGTTTTGCACGCGGCATTTCGTCCATTATGCTTACGATACGCAGCGTGTCTCCGAGCCTGGCCGGGTATTTATAATGACACTCAACCGACACGACCGGAAGCATCACCCCAGCCTCCTCGATCTTCTCCATCGGGAGTCCGCAGTCCTTCAGCAAGGCCGTACGTCCGCACTCGAAATATCTTATATAATTCGAGTGGTGGACTATCCCCATCTGGTCGGTTTCGTAGTATCTTACGTCCAGAAAATGCTCGTGTTTCATGCTAACAAAAATGTTACTACTTAAAACTTTTATGTTTTATTAGCTGTTTTTCAACGCATTGAGAGAGGCGGTAATACTTTCTATCTTTGAGAGCGAATCTGCCTCCTTTTTACGCTCAACTGCCACCACAGCCTCAGGTGCATTCGCTACAAAGCGTTCGTTGGAGAGCTTTCCGCGGACGCTGTTAAGGAATTTCTGCTGGTAGGCAAGCTCTGCCTCAAGCTTTGCAATCTCTTCCTCGACATTGATCAGACCTGTAAGCGGAACGAACATCTCCACTGTTCTCACCATGAATCTCTGTGCGGCAGACATGTCACCTTCTGCCTCAGAAACCGTAACGTTAGCAAGCTTCACCACTACAGGAAGCACCTCTGCAGGGAAGGCTCCCTTTATCTTCAGGTCAAGAGATTCTCTTGGAGAGAGATTCTTGCTCTGACGGATGTTGCGTACGCCGGCAACAGCCTCACATGCCATCTCGAACGCAGTGATGAAGTCCGCATCATATGACATGGCCTGAGGATAGCGCTGGTTCATGATGGTCTCCCCTGCCTTGCGCTCTGCCATATTCTGCCAGAGTTCCTCTGTAATGAAAGGCATGATCGGATGGATCATCTTGAGCAGCGCGTCGAAGAATCCGATAGTTGCATCATATGTCGCCTTGTCTATTCCAACGCCGTATGCAGGCTTCACAGCTTCAAGATACCATGCGCAGAAGTCATCCCAGAAGAACTTGTAGATGGTCATCAGCGCATCTGAGATACGGAACTTGCTGAAATGGTCGTTCACAACCTCCACAACCTGGCTGAGCTTGTTGTCAAACCACTTCACAGCCACTGCTGATGCCTCCGGCTGCTGAGCCGCAGCATCAACTGTCCATCCTGTTACAAGACGAAAGGCATTCCATACCTTATTATTGAAGTTACGTCCCTGCTCGATCTGTGACTCATCATAAAGGATATCGTTTCCTGCAGAGCTGCACAGAAGCATACCCAGACGTACCGCATCCGCACCATACTTGGCGATGAGGTCAAGCGGGTCAGGAGAGTTTCCGAGAGTCTTTGACATCTTTCGTCCGAGTTTGTCACGTACAATACCTGTGAGATATACGTTGCGGAACGGAACGTCATTCATGAACTCGTTTCCAGCCATGATCATACGTGCCACCCAGAAGAAGAGAATATCCGGACCTGTAACGAGGTCATTTGTCGGATAGTAATATGCAAGGTCCTTGTTTGGCTCCGCCTCAGGATGTCCTGCCTTGTTGGTATCGAACACGGATATAGGCCACAGCCATGAAGAGAACCATGTGTCGAGAACGTCCTCGTCCTGACGAAGGTCAGCAGCTGTCAGAGCAGCGTCGATCTTCTGTGCCTCCTCAAGAGCCTTCTCGGCTGTCTCTGCCACAACCACCTGTCCATCAGGCAGATAGTATGCAGGGATACGCTGTCCCCACCATAGCTGGCGTGAAATGCACCAGTCGCGTACGTTCTCCATCCAGTGGCGGTATGTGTTGCGGTATTTGTCCGGTATGAGCTTGACTGCACCGCTCTCGACAGACTCGAGGGCATCCTTTGCGAGTGCGTCCATCTTGAGGAACCACTGCATAGAAAGCCTTGGCTCAATGACTGCATTTGTTCTTTCCGAATATCCTACCGGTGAGGTGTAATCCTCCATCTTCTCGAGGTTTCCTGCTTCCTCAAGCATCTTGACGATCTTCTTGCGGGCGTCGAAACGGTCCTCGCCCACGAGGATCTGCGCCTTCTCGTTGAGACGGCCGTGGTCGTCGATGATGTCGAGAACAGGAAGGTTGTGACGCATGCCGATCTCGTAGTCGTTCACATCGTGGGCAGGGGTAACCTTAAGACATCCCGTACCGAAATCCATTGCCACATAGCTGTCCTCGATGATAGGGATCTCCTTGTTGATCAGCGGAATAAGCACCTTCTTGCCCTTGAGCCAATGATATCTCTCGTCAGCAGGATTCACACAGACCGCAGCATCCGCCATGATTGTCTCAGGACGGGTTGTAGCAATGATAATGTATTTGTCTGTAGGATTTCCGTTGCCGTCAGAGATGAAATATCTCATGTGATAGAACTTGCTGACGGTATCCTTGTGTATTACTTCCTCGTCACTAACTGCAGTAAGTCCCACAGGATCCCAGTTCACCATGCGGACTCCCCTGTAGATATATCCTTTATTATAGAAGTAAACGAATGTGCTGATAACGGCGTCGCTGAGCTCAGGGTCCATAGTGAACTTGGTCCTGTCCCAGTCGCAGGACGCACCGAGCTTGCGGAGCTGGCTGAGGATGATTCCTCCGTGCTTCTCCTTCCACTCCCATGCATGCTCGAGGAACTGCTCACGTGTAAGGTCTTCCTTCTTGATTCCCTCTGCTGCAAGCTTCTGCACCACCTTATTTTCAGTAGCGATTGAAGCGTGGTCAGTACCTGGAACCCAGCAAGCATTCTTGCCGTCCATCCTTGCCTTGCGGACAAGCACGTCGTTAAGCGTGTTGTTAAGCACGTGTCCCATGTGCAGGATACCTGTCACGTTAGGTGGCGGAATCACGATCGTATAAGGCTCCCTCTCGTCCGGTTCAGAGTGGAAAAACTTGTTCTCAAGCCAATAGGCATACCATTTATCCTCCGTCAAGGCAGGATCATACTTTGCTGGCAGTTCCATAAATCTATATCTTCTTAACTGTTAAAAATCAAATGTACGATATCGCGCTCACGTTCAAGCACAATATCGTACAAAGATAACAATTTATTTTGAATTACGCCCTCAGTTTCAGACCGGCAAATATTGTGTCCGGCTTGAAGTCAAAAACTGAAGCCATTTCTCCGGCCATACAGAATCCGCATTTGTCGCATGTAGCCGTTCCGTCACCGATGCAGAGTCCCCTGCCACCGTCAGGATATATGAAGTTCGTAACCCAGCATCTCCTCGTGAACTTATTGGTTTTCATTAGCTTGAGACCGGACTTCGAGTTCATGATCGGATAACCTTTCTTCTTGTACTCCAGAACTTTATCTATGATTTCCACACGCTTGTCCATATCAAGCGCGAGATATTCCGTTCCTTCGAACGGAGTGTGGAAATTTATAGAAATCTGCTCTATTGCAGGATTATTCCTGACATACTCTATCGTATCCTCTACAGCAGTATAGTTTAGAGTGTTCACTACCATATTGACACTCAGATGCTTATGACCACACCCTGCTATATTCTTCTCGAGCTTCGCAAAAGTGCCTTTGCCGCGCACCTCTTCATGATATCCGCCCACGCCATCAAGGCTGACCCAGATCGAGTCGGCATTGCTGCCGGCAAACGGAAGCTGGGCATTGGTTGTGATTGTACACGAAAAGAAACCGATCTGCTTCGCAAGATCGATCAGGTCATTGATACGTTTGTCGCCGTCTTTCCATATAGTAACCTCGCCACCCTCGAAGTCCACAAAGCGCGATCCGAGGTCATATGAATACTGAAGATGTTCACGTACCTGCTCGAAAGTCATGTTATGAGGATTCTTCAGCTCATATACACTGCAATGCTTACACCTGAGATTGCAGATGTCCGAGATGAAAAGGACTGTCTGAAGCGGAGCCTTGCGGCCGAACAGACGGGCACGGAGAAACCACCAGCCCAGATAAAACAGTTTTCTCATATATTATCCAAATATCACATTTACTACTATAAGTATGACGCAGAACATCATGACGATGTTGCGCGCGGTCAGCCAGCGCAGCAGGAACCAGTCGATTCCGGCTTTGCGATAGGCCTTGAAATCCCCCATCGGCCCCATCCACGGCTTCGGCTCGACCTTGACTTCCCGTCCATTGACGAAATCATTCAAAGACCTTACAAGCCAGATAGATACAGGCATCACGAGAAGTACTGCAAGATATGCCGGATGGAGCTGCCCGAGCACGACTCCGGCTACAACCATCAGATACGGCATCACATTGATTACAGCCGAAAGCGCAATCTGTCCCTTACCGGTCTTCACCAGATGGGCCATGGTCTTCTTGCCCATCTTCGCGTCAGGAACAGCGTCCAGCACCGAATGCGAGTACACTATATTGGTAACCAGCAGACCGACGGCCATGGAAAGCCAGGTGATCTTCCAGTCCACATGACCTGTTATGGCCCAATAGACTCCACACATCATCAGAGGGCCGAACATCATGAATATCACAAGTTCTCCGAATCCTCTGAAACCGAGCTTCAGCGGTCCTCCTGAATACGAAAGGCCTATGACAATGGCCGCAGCCATCCAGACAAGGGTCATCCACCCCCTTACCGCAAGAACAACCGTTCCCATCAGAGCCGCTACAGCCAGAAAAATGCCTGCCGCCTTAAGAAGCTGAGCATGAGTCGCTTCACCTGAGGTCAGGTAGGGATACTTGATCATTCTTCCGCGAAAACCTTCGGTGGCGACCTTCTGACGAGCCTCTGCCGAGCCTACCTTATAATCATACCAGTCGTCCATCAGGTTCAGACCAAGATGCAGAAAGACCACACCTATAATGGAGGCCAGTGCCGCCGCTACTGAAAAGGTACCCTGCCCCACAGTCAAAGCGACAGCGGTCAAAGCCGGTAAAAGACTCTGAGGCAGCGAAATAGGACGCGCATTATTAAACCAAAATCTGAAATTGTTCATTCGTTTTGAAATTTGTTCTGCAAAATTATAGTTATTTTGATTAAATTTGCATGATGTTGTAAACATTTAAGACTTAAATGATATGGCAAATGAAAAAGACTTCAGCATCGAGCTGAAACACGATGTAGCTAAAGGAACATACTCAAACCTCGCAATCATCACCCATTCCCACAGCGAGTTCATCATCGACTTCGCGACAATGCTCCCAGGACTTCCTAAACCGGAAGTCGGCAACCGCGTAATAATGACTCCCGAGCATGCAAAGAGGCTTTTCCTGGCCCTTCAGGACAATATCAACAAATACGAGAGTCAGCACGGCCAGATTTCCCTCGGAGGCGAGCCTAAGGCCACCTTCCCTATGGGCGGATTCGGAGGAGCAAAATCATAATTCATCCTGAAATGGAAGAAAAACTCAAGAAGATTAAGGCGTTTGCATTTGACGTGGATGGCGTACTCACCGACGGTGGCATCCTCTCCACAGTCGAAGGCGAGCTGTACAGGACATTCGATTCCAAGGATGGATTCGGATTCAGGATGGCATACATGCATGGTTATCATCTCGGAATAATCACTGGAGGCAACTCACAGAGCATCAGACTGCGTTTCCGCACATGCGGCGTTCCGCCGGAAGATGTCTATATGAATTCACGCAGGAAGATTGACGACTTTGAGGATTTCTGCGCCCGTCACTCCCTCGCACCGGAAGAGGTCATGTATTTCGGAGACGACCTCCCTGACATCCCGGTGATGATGGCATGCGGATGCGGAGTATGCCCTCAGGATGCCGTAGATGAAGTCAAGGCAATCGCGGATTACATCAGCCCGCGTCCAGGAGGAAAGGGATGCGCCCGTGAGGCCATCGAGCGCGTCATGAAAGCCCAGGGAACATGGGAGCTTGACGTCCAGGACTACAAGAAAAAGTTCTGATTTTCGCCACAGGCCCAGATATTTTCGCCACAAATCGGCGACATTTACAACTGATAGTCAAGTTTTACGGCAATGCCGTCTGCAGATTGCAGGCGGCATTTTTATTGGTTTACCTTTGCTGCACGAATTTAACGTAATTGAACATGAAATTGGAAAACGCAAACGTGCTGATTACCGGAGGAGCATCCGGAATCGGAAAGATAATGGGCCGCATGGCTCTTGAAAGAGGAGCGAAATGCTTTATCATATGGGATATAAACCTCACCGGAATCGAGGAAACCCGGAAGGAACTCTCCAGATATGGCAAGGTCAAGGGATATGTAGTAGATGTATCGAAGAACGACGTGGTCACGGCAGCATACCGCAGGACCGTCGAAGACTGCGGAGACATCGACATACTGATCAACTGTGCAGGCATCATCACCAGCAACAAGACATTCGACCTGCAGACCCCGGAGGAAATCGTCCGCACGATGAACATCAACACCCTTGCACCTATGTTCGTGACACGCGCAATGCTTCCTGACATGCTGAAACGCAATCGCGGTCATATATGCAACATCACATCTGCCGGAGGAATGTTATCCAATCCGAAAATGTCCGTATATGCAGCCAGCAAATGGGGCGCCATCGGATGGTCGGATTCGGTAAGGATAGAACTTCAGGAGATGAAAAGCGACGTGCATGTCACCACAGCTGCTCCTTATTATATAAATACCGGAATGTTCGACGGAGTAAAGTCTCCGATAATCCCTATCCTGAAACCGGAGTACGTGTCCCGTAAAATCCTGAACGCCATAGAACGCAACACATCGTTCAAAGGCATACCGTTCGGATTCCACTTCATCAGATTCTGGCAGTTCATACTCCCTACACGGATCTTCGACTGGTTCTTCGGCAAAGTCATGGGCATATATCATGCACTCGACAATTTCACCGGTAGAAAAAACAGCAGCCTGACAGCATCAAAGGCATCCTGATTGCGAATAAGGAAATTTTAACGGATATTTGCAAAGCTAAATGACTTATATGGAAAACACATCGACAGAAAGAATCCAGGAGATCTCGCGTCTGCAGAAGGAATACTTCTCTACAGGAGCGACTCTGGATGTCGCGTTCAGAAAAAAGATGCTCGTAAGGATGCTGGAGGCCATGGAAAAATGGGAATCCAGACTTGCAGATGCATTATGGGCAGATCTTCATAAATCATACGAGGAGGCATATCTTACCGAAATAAGCATAGTTAAGGGAGAAATCCGCACTCATCTGAGGCATGTGGATTCGTGGGCACGCAAAAGAAAGGCCCCAACCCCTTTGAAGCTCTTCCCTTCACGCAGCTACATCGTGAAGGAGCCGCTCGGATGTTCCCTGATCATTTCACCATGGAACTATCCCGTGCAGCTTCTTCTGAATCCTCTGGTGGGAGCCATTTCATCTGGATGCACGGCTGTGCTCAAGCCATCGCCATATGTGCCTAATGTATCCAGGGTCATAGAAGAGATGATATCCTCCGTTTTTGAAGAACGCTATATCGCAGTAGTACAAGGACATAGAGATGTAAACTCTGCACTTCTGGAGCAGAGGTGGGACCTTATCTTCTTCACAGGAAGTCCTGCGCTGGCTAAAACCGTAATGGCAGCGGCTGCAAAGAATCTCACTCCAGTCATACTTGAGCTTGGAGGTAAAAGTCCATGCATCATCGACAGGAGCGCAGATATTGCCGTTGCAGCAAAGCGCATAGCCTGGGGCAAGACGCTCAACAGCGGCCAGACATGCATCGCACCCGACTATATCCTTATACATAAGGACGTCAAGGAGGCGTTTGCAGCTGCATTTGCGGAAGAGGTGCGCAGGCTTCACGGAGACGATATCAGGAAAGACAGGCACTATGTGCGCATGGTGAACGACAAGGCCTTCGAGAGAGTCACCGGATATTTCAAGGACGGCAGGATAATATATGGAGGCGGGACCGATGCATCCGAGAGGTTCATCGAGCCGACATTGATTGATGATGTGGCCCTTGACTCCCCTCTGATGACTGAGGAAATCTTCGGTCCGGTTTTCCCTATCATCACTTTAGATGACGACGGTAAATCATTCAAGAACAAAGCGATAGAATTCGTGACATCGCGAGAGAAACCGCTTGCATTCTACTATTTCGGCAAGGAGTCAGACGGCTGGGAAATCATAGGAAGGACATCTTCGGGAGGCGGCTGCATCAACGATGTGATAATGCATATAGCGAACGAAAACGTACCGTTCGGCGGAGTCGGCAATTCCGGCATGGGACGCTATCACGACAAGGACAGCTTCGAAGCCTTCAGCCACACCCGCAGCATCATCGCCACCGGCACATGGATTGACCTTCCGTTCCGCTACATGCCTTACAGGATGTTCTCCCTCGTCAAAAAGCTGCTGTAGCACAGTCATTACAAGGACTACCCTGCACTGGCATTAGAAAGGAGTCCGAACTCACGTCGTTATCCACGTCATTGCGAGGAGGGACGAAGTCCCGACGTGGCTAATCGACGAAGTCGCTGAAGCGTATGCGAAAGAATTCCCTAAAGTTTTCACGGGACACAGAATTATATTAATTTTGTGTCCCGAAATAAATTATCCCCATGGATCTGAAAGGCAAAAGAATAATCCTCGGCAGCAATTCTCCCCGCAGAAGAGAGCTCATCGCCGGTCTTGATATTGATTTTCAAGTAGATACAGGCAACACCTTTGAAGAGGTCTATAGCCCTGACACTCCGCACGAACGCATTCCGGAAGTTCTCTCTGAAGGTAAGTCCTACGGTTTCCACCGCCCTCTCGAAGAAGGCGAAATCCTCATCACCTCCGACACCCTCGTGCTTTGCGGAGACCGCGTCATGGGAAAGCCTCATTCCCGTGAAGAAGCCATCGATATGCTGAAATGCCTTTCCGACACCAGCCACAAGGTCATTACAGCCATAACCCTGCGCGACAAGGAACGCTGCAACACCTTGAGCGACACTGCCTTCGTTCATTTCAAACCGCTGAGCAACAAGGAAATAGAATATTATATCGACGCATATAGACCTTTCGACAAAGCCGGAGCCTACGGCATCCAGGAATGGATAGGATATATCGGCATCGATAAGATCGAGGGCTCATACTTTACCATCATGGGGCTTCCGGTCCATCTTGTCTATCAGGAACTTGTTAAATTCATAGGATAATGAAGCTGGACTTCCACTCTCACATACTTCCCGGAATAGACGACGGCGCCAGGGATATCGAAGAGTCTGTCATGCTTGCCAAAGCATTGAAGGACTGGGGATTCGAAAGGGTCACCTGTACTCCTCATATAACAAGCAAATATCCTAACACACCTGAAGACATCAGACCTGCATTCGAGCTGCTGAAGGAAGAAGTTGCTAAGTCAGGTGTCGGTCTGGACATCAGACTCTCTGCGGAATACAGACTTGTACCCGAGACATGGCCAAAGGTCCTGGAAAACAACTGGCTGATGCCTATCGAAGACAGGTTCCTACTTATGGAACTCCCTATCTCACACAGGGAGGAAATGGGATGTATAAATCCTGTGGAAGAATTCAGAAGGGTGGCTTCAATGGGCCTCACACCCATCCTGCCACATCCTGAGCGCTATTTCTATCTCAACGAGAAGGAACTGATGGAGATTCTTGAAGCCGGAGGAAAGATACAGTGCAACTACGGATCGTATGCCGGCCTCTACGGAGAGGAAGTCAGACAAAGAGCCGTAACCCTTCAGGACAGAGGTCTGGTCTCATTCTACGGCACCGACCTCCACAACGCCCATTACGTCCAGGTAATCGGCTCATGGCTGGCCGAAGGGAATTCCATCAGGGAATATTGAACAGGTTCATTGTACTAACCCAAAGGAAAGCACGAATGTTCAGCTGTCATCGGGCACATCTCATACAGGAGATAGTGCGGACAGCCCAATGCCACGCCGCTTCAGCTTAGTACAGAGGACGGATGCCGACGAGTAACTATGGAACGAGCACCAGGCGCAGACCGTAGTCGTGGTCCCCGTATTCCGGTGCGCGGCTGCTGCGATTTGACACGCGGCAATCTCCCGCGTCGACGTACCAGCTGCCCCCGCGCAAAACGCGGAAGAAGCCGGTAGCTGGACCTGTAGGATTGGTCTGTGCACTGCTGCTGTAGGAGCCGTACAAGTCCTGACACCATTCATATACGTTGCCAGTCATGTCATACAAGCCAAGTTCGTTAGGGAACTTCGTTTTCACATCGTGAGTCACAAAGCCGGAGTTGGAACGGTACCAGGCAACATTGTCTATACTGTTGCTGCCGGAGTACTTATATCCCTTGGACTCGTTGCCGCCACGGGCCGCGAATTCCCATTCTGCTTCGGTCGGAAGACGGAAGGTTCGGCCGGTCAGTTTGTTCAGTTTTTTTATGAACTTCTGACAGTCATACCAGGAGACCTGGTCTACAGGCCTGCTGTTTCTTTTCTTGAAGTAGCTTGGATTCTTACCCATCACTGCCCTCCATAAAGCCTGTGTCACTTCTGTCTCGCCTATGTAATAGTCTGATAGAGTAACTTCATGCACGGGTCTTTCATCGGCTTCAGCATCCAAAATCTGTACAGGAGTAGCACCCATGGTGAAGGTGCCGCCTTCTACCATAATCATATCGAATGAAACTCCTTTTACCTTGATGGTCTCGCGCGCAGCGCCGAAACGGCAGCCGACTGTCCTGTTTATATCAGTCTGAGAGATGGTGATGTTTTTGGTCAGGTCCTTCTTGCCTGATGCCTTGCAGACAATGGTGTGACTTCCGAAAGCCACATCATAAGTCCCGTTTGCAGGTCCGAGAAGGATGCCGTCGAGATAGATCTGAGCGCCGGCGACGTTGGAGGTAAAGGTCACAGGGGCTCCGCTCTGGAGGGTCGCATTCACCTCGGCTATCTGGCCTTCTACCACGTTCACGTTGCCCGTCCAGTCGGCACAGCCGGATTTGGTGAGCTTAAGAGCGTGGTTTCCGATAAGTGTCTCTGGAAGATAAAGAGGGGTCTGGCCTATATTTTTTCCATCGAGCCAGACTTCTGCATTACCTGGAGAGGACATGATGGAAAGTACTCCGTATATCGGCTGAGGGGCCTTGAGGGTAATCTTTGTAACCGGCATCCCAGGGCTCACGGTGATGGTCTCGCGGGTGGTCCGGTGGTTAGGCCTGCGGCATTCCACTATATATGAGCCTGTGCCGAGGTCGCCGGTCCAAGTGCCCGTACCGCGATGCTGCTCATTGACCCAGATTTCCGCATCCTTGTCTGTCGTAAGCGTCACCTTCTCGAAATCTGCCGCAAGGACAGGCCGAAGCTCCGCAACTTCCCCGTCAGTCACAGTCACCGAAGCCTCGTAATTCCTGTACATCTGCCTTACGATCTTCACGTTATGAGCTCCGCTGGCAAGCCTCTCGCTCTTGAGAGGAGCCCGGCCGACCATCCTGTCATCATCACACGTCATTGCAAAGGCATCCCCACACTCTTCATTGGGAGGCGTCCTCTCACACGTCATTTCAATGCCTGCCATCATCAAACATCATTGCAAAAGCATCCCCACACATGTCCTTGGGAAGCATCCCCACACACGTCATTGCGAGCGAAGCGTGGCAATCTCCTAAAGACCGCCTATTAAAGATTACCACGGCTCTTGCAGAGCCTCGGAATGACGTATTGAAGCAAAGCCTCGCAATGACGTATTGAAGAGGAGATTCGCAATAACGGGGAAAGACACAGCCGGAAAACAGGGCCAGATCACGGATGGGAGCACATAAGTGTGCACAGAGTGCGTTTCCCTTACCCCCTGTGCACAACAGAAGGCCTTGGGAGACCGCCAGACGAGGATTCATGACTCACCTGCAAAACCCAGTGTCTGTCCGCTGAAATCAGAACATCCGTAACCTCTGCACATCCGTGACCGACAGTATATCGTCGTAACATGGAAGGCTGTTCTCTTTCCACGACGCAAAGTTTCGGGCTG
>CANBDX010000034.1 GCA_947367315.1 uncultured Bacteroidales bacterium
AGTATAACATGCTTCGGCCGGAACATGTGGCTCGCTCCGCAGGGAGCATAGGGTTATGCTCCGCTCGCTCACATGCCCCGGCATTTCCGCAGTCGCCAATTACACAGTACTGCTTGGGCCTGAAATGGCCAAAAGTCGCACAAGCGGTCATCAAAACAGCAGTATTTGTAAGAATTGCAGCACACCTTGTGCGAGTCTGGGGCAAAAGTAGCACAAGCGGTAAGCGAACAGCAGGCTTGATGAATATGTTATGTAAGTTACTGCACGGATAACGGATAATCATTTAAATAATATATTTCCCCGTAAAAGCAGGATAAATCGCAGAGGAAATAGGGGAACATATAAGAAAAGTGGATGCTCCTTTTGCATATAATCATTCTTTAGTTAATAATTTGACTATCTTTGCAGATTACAATTGATGGAAAAATACATAATCATGAGAGATTTATATATAACCAATTCACTTTCGAGAAAGAAGGAGATTTTCAAGCCTATAAACGAGGGGCATGTTGGACTTTACGTCTGCGGACCTACCGTATATGGCGATGCCCATCTCGGACATGCAAGACCGGGAGTGACATATGATGTATTCGTGAAGTTGCTAAGGCACCTCGGTTATAAGGTACGCTATGTACGCAACATCACGGATGTGGGACACCTCGAGCACGATGCAGACGAAGGTGAGGATAAGATTGCAAAGAAGGCACGCCTTGAGCAGCTTGAGCCTATGGAAGTGGTGCAGAGATGTACTCTCGCCTATCATGAAGCCATGCGCATGCTCAATGTAGCCCCGCCTTCAATCGAGCCTCGCGCTTCAGGTCATATCATCGAGCAGATCGATCTTGTGAAGAAGATTCTTGAGGCAGGATATGCATATGAAAGCAACGGATCGATATACTTTGACGTCATCAAATACGACAAGGACCACAAATACGGCATACTTTCCGGACGTACCCTGGACGAAGTAAAGGAAGGAACCAGAGACCTCGACGGCCAGCAGGACAAGCGGGCATCATATGACTTCGCCCTTTGGAAGAAGGCTTCTCCGGAGCACATCATGCGCTGGCCTTCACCATGGAGCGACGGATTCCCGGGATGGCATCTCGAATGCTCTGCTATGAGCGAGAAATATCTCGGAAAGGAATTCGATATTCACGGCGGCGGAATGGACCTCCTCTTCCCTCACCACGAATGCGAGATAGCGCAGAATACAGCTTCACGCGGATGCGGCGGAGTACGTTACTGGATGCATAACAATATGATTACCATTGAGGGTAAGAAGATGGGCAAGTCGCTAGGCAACTTCATCACCCTTCCTGAACTATTTGCAGGAAAGCACGAGAAGCTGGAGCAGGCATATACCCCGATGACGGTACGTTTCTTCATTCTCCAGGCCCACTACCGCGGCACACTCGATTTCAGCAACGAGGCTCTACAGGCGGCTGAAAAAGGGCTCAAGAGAATCATGCAGGCTGCTAAGGATCTCCGCGCGCTGGCTTCGGCTGCAGGGGTAAACGCAGCTCCGACACTTGCTTATGGAGAATTCTCATCTGCAGTAGCTCCGGCTGCCATCACTGCTTCAAACGCAGAAGTAAAGACGCTTATAGAGAATGTATATGAGGCTCTATGTGACGACCTCAATACTCCGATAGCTCTATCGCATATCTTCGATGCCGTGCGCATCATCAACACAGCCAAGGACAAAAAGCTAAATCTAGACACATCAGATTGGCAGGCACTTATCGACCTCTTTGACAATATAGTATTCGGAGTCCTCGGACTTCGTGACGAGGAGAGCGAAGGCGGAAAGGCCATTCAGACAATCGACGGCCTCGTCCAGATGGTTCTCGAGCAGCGCAAGGCGGCAAAGGCGGCAAAGGACTGGGCAACCAGCGACCGTATCCGCGACGACCTCAAGGCACTCGGCATCCAGATAAAGGACACCAAGGACGGTACAGAATGGTCAATGTAATATAGACCAGGCGCGAGGCCATAAGAAAACGGGGCTGACTATCATCAAAGCATTAGTCAAGCCCCTTTTTCTTGTTTTCAAACTCTCAATTCTCTGAAAGTAATTCTACCTTTTTAGTCCGTTCCTATATGAAGCTGCCGCTTCTGAAAGTGCGTACGGACTATTTTCCAGCCAGGTGCTTCTCCCAAGCCCAAGCGGAAGCAAGTGTCTCCTCGACTGTACGTTCAGCCTTCCAACCGAGTTCTTCATTGGCAAGACTTGTCTCTGCCCAGATGGCCATCACGTCTCCCGGACGACGGTCCACGAACTTATAGTTCAGTTTCACATCATTCACCTTCTCGAAGGCAGTCACGAGTTCGTAAACAGACACAGGGCGTCCTGTACCCACGTTGAAGATTTCATAACCTTCCTTCATCCTGCCCTCAACCATTCTTGAGACTGCAGCCACATGAGCCTTTGCAAGGTCCACCACGTCGATATAGTCACGCAGACATGTACCGTCTTCCGTAGGATAGTCCTTACCGAAAATGCTGAGGCACTCACGTTTGCCGATGGCTGTCTGAGTGATGAAAGGTACGAGGTTATTTGGAACACCGCGAGGAAGTTCACCGATCAGCGCTGATGGATGCGCTCCGATAGGATTGAAATAGCGCAACGCAATTCCCTTTACCTCCCCTTCGGTTCCCGTGGTCGCATATACCACGTCACGGATAATATCCTCGCACATCTGCTTGGTATTGCCATATGGAGATGTAGCCGGAAGTCTTGGGGTCTTCTCTGTCACAGGAAGCACCTCCGCCTCGCCATATACTGTGGCCGATGAAGAGAAGAGCACATTGCATCCGCCATGGTTCTTGGCCACCTCAAGGATGTTCAGGAATGACACAAGATTGTTGCGGTAATACTTGATAGGCTCAGCCACTGACTCACCTACAGCCTTGAAAGCCGCAAAATGAATCACAGCATCAATCTTATAGTCTGTAAAGAGCTTGTCCACTGATGCATAGTCGCAGCAGTCGATCTGATAGAAAGGGATGTCATCCCTTCCGGTGATTTTCTTCACTCCTTCAAAGCATGTCATGTCGCAGTTGGACATATTGTCCGCAACTACAACTTCATAACCAGCTCCTATGAGCTCGACAGTCACATGACTGCCGATATATCCGGCACCGCCGGAAACAAGTACTGTCTTTTTCATTATCTTCCGTATTTAGATCCTAATGTAAATGCTATTCCGAAATTAAGGTTGAGTCTGAGACTCATAGGCAGGTACCAGCCATCCAGACCCATGGACTCCATCATTTCCTTTCCGGCCCATTTGTCAAGAAGCGGCGCTCTTGCAAAGGACACAGGAAGATAGTCTCCACCGATATAGAATGTAGGTCCCACCTTAGGTGTAAATTCGATTATCCATCCGAGCGTCTGCATAGTATTGAGGAACGACCAGTTCAATCCTAGGCCGAACCACTTGCATGGTTTCAGATTATATGAAGCTGTAAGTTCATGACGCGCATAGCTATGGCTGAATCTTGCAGAATAAAGAAGGCCAACACTCATCGTATTCCAAAGGAAAGGCACTTCCACACCAGCATACAAACGAGGCATGGATGAGGTCATGAGAGAGCTTTCAGACTTCATTTCCTCGAGGTTCAGAAGGTCTTCTGCGCTTGATGCCAGATCGTCCAATGCGGCCTCAAAATCCGTGTTATTCATGGATATGTCCTGGAAACCGACCCAATCGACCGACCCCTGTGACGAGAATGAATGCACCGCGTCCTTGGAATAGAAAATCTGGCCCAGGTCTGTCACAGCTGCAGAGACTGTAAAACCATTGAACGCTCCCTCCATCTCATATTTATATTCAACACCGAGGTCGAATGAATAGCCCCATCCGGCGAGGACTCCCTCTGAAAGCATTCGGTCCGGATTGAAACCGAAATCCGGCATCGTTTCTCCTTCAGGAAGGGAGAGGTCCAACCCAAGCATAGCTGCATGGGCGTATCCTTCGGTCGATACGTTCCACTTGTCACGCCCCGTAGTAAGCCTTACATTCTCCAGATTAAGTCCCATATATGCCACCGGAGCTATGAAACGGGCCTTCACACCTGCACGCAGACCCTTGATGATGTCACGGGAATATCCGAGAGCAGCCTGAACGGCACCGGATGCATACGCATTCACATTTCCGACATTGAAGCTTTCCCCCGAGGTCGCAGCTCCCTTCTTCAGAAGCATGAAAAGGTCACGCGGAAGGTCCACGTCAGCCATGACCCTCATGTCAAGATCGAAGGTCCAGTAGGACTTCCGCTTTGTGAAGAAACCGAAACTCAGTAAGGTGGTGTTCAGGTCCGCATCAAGATGAGGATGCTGAGGCAAGGCCTTTGAGAACTGATCCACAGAGACATCCTTATGCAGGAAGTTCAGAAGCTGTCCGTTCTGAGGATAGAAGAAGGTAGGTATATCAAGATTTGTGACCGTTCCTATACCGAGATTACCGATTCCGGCAAGCTGGAAATAGTTTGCACGCGGTGTAAAAGCCGGATTCATCCTGTGGCGGTTCATGGAATTGTCCAGGAAATAGCTTCCCTTGAGAGCCTGCGCTCCTGCAAGTACAGGCATCATCAACATTATTATCGCCGTATATATATGTATTCTTTTCATGGCTTCCGGAGATTATTCGTTATTTTCTGTCTCAAGATACTGTCCCAGGTCGATGGTCACACCTTCCGGGATAAGGGCCGCAAGCTCTGCCTGCACAAAACTGTCCTTCGTCACAGGAACACCGGCAACTCCCTTGGTTGTAGCCTTGAAGTAAAGACCTACTGAAGCTATGTCTGAGACGTCAGCCCCAGGTCTTATCTTCAGAAGAAGATCGACATCCGTCTTGACAGGGGCTCCATCCGGAGTACAAGGCTTTATCGCAAGAACTCCGGCATTCTCCGCAAGCTCCACCTCATTTCCTTGAGAATCAAGAAGCGAAGCCTTCAGTTCCAGCTGGATTGGAAGCGAACTTGTGATTTCGCCCACAAGAGCCAGGCTTCCCATCTGAAGTATTTCTCCAAGCTCCTTAGGAAGTCCATCTATAGTCTCACGGAACTCTATAGAGAAGTCATCACCGAATTCGATAGGAAGAGAAGCTGCATAATCTGCCTTGATGACATATTTCTCAGAAGGTACAAGTTCGCAGTCCTTATAAGGATCCGTACCGGCGGTAAATGTGAAATCCACACGGTCAGGCATTTCCTTGAGCATCGTGATAAGATCGAGTTCCACAAACGTATATCCCTCAGGCATGTCCGCATCGGTATTGGAGATCCACAGTCTTGTGAAAGCCGACTCACCCGATTTCTCAGGACAAAGGAGCTGTACAGCGTCTTTCGGACCCAGGGTCTGACCAGGAACTTCTCCCTTATAAGGAGTAAGAGATATCGTCGCACCAACAGGCACCTTGAGGTTGGTCTCCACGTCAAGTCTGAGGCTGAATCTGTTCACATCCAGAGAAGTGGAAATCTTATCATCATTAAGAGCGGACATCAGTTCCGAAAGATCCAGAGTCTGAGCCATAGGCTCCATCTGATAATCTACCCTTCCCGTTACCTTCGAGATGCTTATCTTATCTTTGCCTGTCGTAGCGATGCCTCCTTCGACATCCAGTTTGAATTCTGCATCTTTAAGAGCGGCAAGATCCACGGTCGCATCCTTCACCTTGACTGCACCACCTATAGAGACATTTATATCCTTCAATGGATCCTCAGCCCTTATATCGATACCGGAAAGGTCAAGACTTTCTATCTTCACAGGATCTATGGTTATTGCTCCGTTCTTATCGAGCGAGCCTGATATAGGAAGAACGCCATTCACAAGCTTGCCATCCTCCACATTTATGATGGATGGAAGTATCACTTCAACATCAAATGTCACGTTAGCCTTCTTGAGGACACCGTCAAGTCCAGAAGCCTTTGCCGTCAGATTGAGGTACACATTATCAAGCTCCACAAGGCCTAATGATACAAGCTCCTTCGGCAGACTACCGAAATCCAGACCTTCAAATCCGAACTTTTCCTGTTTTACGGTAGCCATATATTCACCTATGCTGACACTCGACGGCTTAAGTTCAGAAATATATGCATTGAATGCAACCTTTGAATCAGGTGCGGTAATTTTATCAAGGTCTTCCCTAGTCACGGTAGAGGCACCTATGACCACACCGCCATTGACTCCTATCTCGCCGCATACCTTATATTCCTCTCCCACCTTTTCAATCTCTATGACTAGATTCTTGATAGGAAGTACTATAGGTTCGGTAGGGATTGCTCCTTTAATACAAAGGGTATTAGTACTCTTGTCAAATCCCTTAGGAAGGTTATCTCCGAACACAAGCATCTTAGGAAAACTTATGGAGATTCCGTCTGCCGATGCGGTTATCGGAAGGTCAGTCGCAGGAAGGTCGATATCGAGAGTGATCTCCGGATTGCCCTCAAGATCCACAGATATAAGGCCAAGATCCGCAAGTTCCGGATCTACAGTCTGTTCAATCTTGTAAGGATCAATTTCCAATCTTTGTTCATATCCTTTGAAATCAGCCTTAAAGTCATCCAGTTCAAGATTTCCCTCAACAGAGATTTCCAAAGAGACATCTCCGGCTTTCATCAGATCCTTTGTATGGACATCATTTCCGCTTACATACGCAGCGGCTTTGACACCCACATTCCCATTAAAAGAGAGGGCCCCCGCCCCGGATGTCCCCGGTTTCAATGACAGTATTTCAACATGTCTCTTCAGACCGCCATTCATAAGACTGCCGCCATCGACAATCAGCTTTCCTGAAGCATCTGCACCTTTAACTTTTATTCCCTCAGGGAAGGTCAGCTCGAAAGACTCCACATCAAGTCCAAGGCCGGAAATCCCGGACAGACCTGATGGTGTTATATTAAGATCGAAACCCGATCCCTCTTTAAAGGTGACTTCCTGAACAGATGATATCACATCCGGAAGTCTGATATCATCTATTTCAATTTGAATATTCTGCTCGGTAACGTCCACCGGTATCGGCTCCATCGACATAACCACATCATCCACCACAAAATCAAGGAATGTAGCAGTTACATGAGCTACAACATCTTCTGCATTGTGTTGGCCAAGCATCCTTGTCGTGGTAGTAAGGCCTTCCATTTTCAGAGAAATTTCAGGACTCACCTCTATTATTTTCCTGAACACGACCTCACCATTTTTCTTCACCACATCTTCAGGATTAACAACCATGGTGCTGATATAATAGGTGGCATTCGCCTTGAATTCATCTTCATTATTCAGAATGAAGTCAGCCTCGATCACGTCATCAGTCACGCCGTTCATATGGAACACCTCATGAAGGTCCATGTGCAGATGAGGGGTGATGGTACCTCCCGTAAAGAAATGATTCTTCAGCTCCACAGCTATCTCGATCCTCGATTTATTACCGAAGCTGATCTCAGAGACTTCCTTTACCATAGAAGGCAGTTTGAACTCTACCTCTATTTTAAGCGGAGATCCGGTCATATCAAATTTATTGAAAGTCTGAACTGTAAATCCTCCCGGAATCTGATCCAATGATATCGGAATATCGTTCTGGTACTGCACAGGAATAGTCTGATCGAACTTGGCTACACATCCAGTAAATTCATAAGGATTTGGCGAAGGAATCGTCATGCTGCCCTCTGACGGAATATATCCATCAAGATTCGCTGTAACATCTATCGGATCAGGCTTTATAGTCGGGATTTTCAGATCAATCGTACCGAACATCTCCGAGATATACTTCTCATACGGATATTCATATGGTCCGAATGAAAGTTCTGACATATCCACATCAACAAAAGAGAACGGAAACTCATTATCAAGAGTAATCCCGTCCAAATCTGCCACATCCTTCAGGAAATCAAGATTCTCAGAAAGGTCATAATTACCTTTCATACCTACAGAATACGCTCCATCTGCATTCTCCTCAAAATATTTTGCTACTTCAGGATCAAGCATATCAAGCAGGTCTCCCAGCTTTATCTGCTCTGTACTTCCAAGAGGCAAGGTCACTCCTTCCTGAAAGACAGTAACTTCCAGATCAAGTTTCTCTTCCGACATTTCATACTCCCCGTTTACGCAGGAGGGCAGCAAAACGCAGAAAAACGAAGCGACAAGACACATCATCGCTTTCAACAATAACGTCTTTTTCATGATTAAGTTCTTTTATCGTTGCAAAATTAGTCTTATTCAAGCCAAATCCAAAGGATTTGAGGTTTTTATACTATTTTTGCAGCACTGCAAACATATTGGAAATGAAAAGGACAGTCATTCTCATCATATCGTTTTTCATGCTGAGCGGAACACTCGGCGCTCAGACAGACCTGCAGGCCAAGGCAGAATCCCTGGCAGAAGATCCCGTATTCAGCCACGCTTCAGTCAGCATATGCGTAAGGAATGCCGAGGGCATCACTTTGGCGGAAGTGAACGGAGGTAGAATGCTCGTACCGGCTTCCAACATGAAGCTCATAAGCACCGGTGCAGCCCTGCATGAGCTGGGTCCGGACTACAGATTCAGGACCAGGATCGGCTATGCAGGCAATATAGCCGACGGCGTCCTGCACGGAGACCTCTACATCATCGGAGGGGCAGACCCCGTACTCGGTTCCAAGGACTCGATTGCCGTGAATATCGACAACGTGTTCTCTCAGTGGGAAAGCATAATACGCAAGGCCGGAATACGCAGGATCGAAGGGCATATCGTAGGGGACGGAAGATGGCTTGACGGAATGGCGGAGGAGCCGACATGGCTGTGGAACGACATAGGCACATATTACGGGACCGGCGTCACAGGCCTGATGTTCTATGAAAACATGCAGTCATTCTCAGTGGCTGCTGGCCCGCAGGAAGGAGCTCCGGTGGACATAAGCCCGTATTATCCCGACTGTCCCTGGATGGACTTCCGATATTCCTGCACCACAGGCGCCAAAGGCACCGGAGACAAGCTCTACATGTACACGTCCGACCTGGCCCCGACAGCGGAAATCAGGGGCACATTCGGACTGGACCGGGGCAGGAAACGCGTGGACTGCAGCAACAAATACCCGGAATACACATGCGCGGCATATTTCGAGAAGCACCTTTCCAGACGCGGAATAAAATGCTCCCGAGGAGCTGTGGATCCAAGGCTCAAGGGATTCAAGCCGGCAGATGACGTGACCATACTCGGTGAGACACTTTCCCCATCCCTCGACAGGATAGTCTTCGAGACCAACCACGCCAGCAACAACCTCTTTGCAGAGACTTTGCTGAGAACTCTTGGAAAGGAAATGCACGGTAGTTCCAGCTATGATTCTTCTTATGTCGCTCTTAACGACGTGCTACAAAAGCTCAAAGTGGATGCGTCATACGGCGTACACATCCAGGACGGCAGCGGACTTTCACGCCAGAACTACGTGTCATCCGACTTCTTCTGCCGGTTCCTGACCGGGATGATGTCTTCTCCGCATTTCGGCAGCTACCTCCACAGTCTTCCTGTTCCGGGAGGCAACGGTTCCCTCAGCTACAACATGAAGAAATATCCTCTTGCGACACGTTCGCGCATCAGGGTGAAGAGCGGCTCGATGAACGGTGTGAGATGCTACAGCGGCTACATCCTGCCTGCAGGATACGAACCGGCAGCCGGGCAGAAGGTGCCTGAAGAAATAATGAATCAGATCCTGGTATTCTCGGTCATGACGGCCAACTGCACCTCCCCGCAATGGAAGGTGCGTCCTATGCTCGACCGCTTCATGGCGGACCTTACAGAATAAGGCTGAAGACTCTGAAGGTAATCAGAGCTGCGACCCACGCAAGGAGAATGGTATAGACAGCCGTAATTATGGCCCATTTCCAGCCTCCCTCGTTCTTTATGGCCACGAATGTAGCTATGCAAGGGAAGTACAGCAGGATGAATACCATATAGGCAAGCGCTCCTGCCGGTGTCACGGATTTTACAAGGGCCTTCTGAAGACGCGTATCGCCCTGGGATTCGTCCAGAGTCTCGTCCAGAGTCTCGTCTACAGGCTCGTCTACAGGCTGGTCACCGGCACACATCACTCCCAAGGTGCTCACCACAAGCTCCTTGGCCCCGACTCCGGCTACAATGCCCACTCCCATCTTCCAGTCGAATCCAAGAGGCTTCAGGACAGGCTCCATGGCCTTTCCGGCATAGCCGATGAATGAGTGCTCCTGCTGTTCCTGCACTGAATCATATGCATCATGGTCAGGAAAATATCCGAGGAACCATATGACCACAGAAAAGACCAGGATCACACCGCTCATCTTCTGGAGATACTGCTTTCCCTTCTCCCATGTGTGGCGGAAGATGGACTTGGCGGTAGGTATGCGGTAAGGAGGCAGCTCCATGACAAACGGAAGGTCATCCTCCCTGAAGAAGCGGCTCATCACCTTCGCGGCAGCCACGGCCAGCAATATTCCAAGTGCATACATACCCAGCAGCACCAGGCCGGCATGACGAGGAAAGAAGGCTCCCGCTATCAGGATATACACAGGCATCCTTCCGGCGCACGACATCAGCGGGATTATGAGCATTGTTATAAGGCGGCTTTTGCGGCTCTCGATTGTCCTGGTGGCCATGATCGCAGGCACATTGCATCCGAATCCCATGATCATCGGTATGAAGGACTTGCCGTGAAGCCCTATCTTATGCATCAGACGGTCCATGATGAAGGCTACACGGGCCATATAGCCGGAGTCCTCCATCAGCGAAATGAAAAGATAGAGTATCATTATGTTAGGCAGGAACACCAGCACGCTGCCGACCCCGCCTATGACTCCGTCCACAATAAGGTCCTTGAACCAGCCCTCCGCCATGACTGAAGCCACAAATGCCCCGACGTTTTCCACAAGCCATTCTATCCACTGCATAGGATATCCACCAAGCACGAACGTGCCGTCAAAGACGACATACAGAAGCAGGATGAATATAGGGAACGCCAGCCATCTGTTGGTGGCGATGGAGTCTATCTTGTCCGTTATGCTGACCTTCTTACGTCCCTTGTAAGGAACATAAGTCTCAGCCAGGGCTCCCTGGATGAAGGCATATTTGGCATCCACCATTGCCGCCTCGATAGGCGACTTGATCATGGCCTCGATGCGTTTCTGCTCCTCGAATCTTGCCGCTATGATTTCATCCCTGTCCGGCAGCGCCTCCACGACGGACTCCACGTCCTTGTCGTTCTCCAGATACTTGATGGCGAGGTATCTTGTGGAATATTTGTAACGGATGTCCTCCGTCCGGGATATAAGTTTCTTGATGCGGGTGATGCTCTGTTCCAGCTCTGCTCCGTGATTGATGTGGATATGGCGGGCAAGATGAGGGTCGCTCTGCTCATATATCCGGATCACTGTGTCGAACAGCTTGTCTATCCCCTCTCCGGTGCGGCTGACGGTAGGCACGACCGGCATTCCGAGCAGGTAGCCGAGCTGCCTGATGTCCAGAGTGTCTCCCTTCGCCTGCAGTTCGTCGTACATGTTCAGAGCCATGACCACTCTCAGGTTCATGTCGATCAGCTGGGTGGTAAGATAGAGGTTGCGCTGAAGATTCGATGCGTCCACAACATTGACCACCACATCCGGAAGCTCCTCCAGAAGATTCTTGCGGACATAGAGTTCCTCCGGGCTGTATGCGGAAAGAGAATAGGTGCCGGGGAGATCCACCAGCTTGAATCGGTACCCTCCATGTTCGAACATCCCCTCCTTGGCATCCACGGTCACTCCGCTGTAATTGCCCACATGCTCATGTGCGCCCGATGCGATATTGAAAAGGGAGGTCTTGCCGCAGTTGGGATTACCCACCAGGGCCACACGGATCTCCTTTCTACGGGCCTCGGCAAGAGCAGACATCTGACTCTCGAGAAAGGCCTCATCCGCCTCGATGGCAGGCAGGTCTTCCCTTTCGGAGAGCATCTGCTTTGCCTCCGACTCGCTTATCACCTCGATTTTCTCCGCCTGCTCGCGACGGAGGGATATCCTGTATCCTATGATTTCATACTCGATGGGGTCTCTCAAAGGGGCATTAAGAATCACCTTGACCTTATTGCCTCTGACAAACCCCATTTCGATTATCCTCTTACGGAATCCACCGTGACCGTTCACCTTGACGATCACACCACGCTCACCTGTCTTTAATTCGGATAGTCTCATCTGTTCTGCCAGTTCCCGCCATGTGGCCGGAATCTGCAAATATAGATAAAAACTCTAACATTATACGCCATTGCAGGCACCAGACTCATAGCATTATCATGTTACCGCTACCGTCTCTGCATGCCTGGCCGACAATCCCATTCTATTGCTTCCGCCACGCGGCAATATTCGCAGCCTGATTCACCCAGATAAGCTTCGACACATCATACCCCCTTGAAGCAGCCTCGTCCAGCACCGCCTCCACCACCTGCTCGTCGGGAGACGGGTTACGCGACAGGATCCACAGATACTTGGGACTCCTGCTTCCAACCAGGGCCACCTGATAGTCATCATCGAGCATCATCACATTATAGTCGCTGTAGAAAAACAGGAAGAAGGACACCATCAGATGAGCCGGATCGGCGAGAGGGTCCGGCTGCTTGGCCTTCCCTTCGGCTGTCTTGAACTTTCCGTTCTTCCATCCGGAGTTCAGCACGTCCACCTTGCCGTCGTCACGCAGGGTGTACTCGGCAGTCACGTTTTCCATGCCGCGTTCAAAACTATGGTCGAATCTCGCGATCTCATACCACGTTCCGAGATACTTCACAAGATCGAATTCAGAAACAGGAGAATTGTCATAATACCCTTCCTGGGCATTGAGAAGGCCCGGGGCCATCACGGCCGCCAGCGCCAGAGGAATCAGACGTTTCATAACTAACCCTTTAAAAATACACTACAATAATAAGAAGCTGTCCGAATGACAAAGATTCAAACAGCTTCCATTAGGTCAGTCAAAAAACATGCTATTCTATGGTAATCGTATATAAGCTCGAAAACTTCTGTCCCGGAGCCAGGCGGTTGATCCAGTCCTTGTCACGATAGTCGCCCTCGTAATCCGTCCGGTCACAACGGCCGTACCAAGGCTCGATACAAATGAACGGAGCCACCTTCCCCGGAGGGGACCATATGCCCACTACAGGGGCATCGAAACTCACTTTCAGCCAAGGAGTCCCGTCCACGCGGAACATGGACACCTCATGCACCTGAGAATCCTGAAGCATGATTGTGTCGATTGCATCGAAAGTATCCCTTGATATAGGAAGCCTGCCGCTCTCAGGAATCTCCAGCGGATACTTTGTCTCAGCATCGACACAGCCTTTCCCGCGTATCCTTATGCACTCCAGGCCTTCAGTGCGGTCAAACGCAAGATATCCTCTCTCCATCATGTCGGGAGCATAGTCCGGATAAAAGAATGCAGGATGAGCTCCGATCTGGAAATACATGTCTTCTTCCGCAGGATTCGTCACTTCCCAAACCACATCAACGGAACTTCCATGAAGCCTGTAGGCTATCTCAAGCACGAACGGATAAGGATATCTGGCCAGCGTGTCTTCATCTGACTCAAGTCTGTAACGCACCTCTGTCTCCGAAGCCTCCACCAAGGTGAAGTCCATGTCGCGGGCAAATCCATGCTGCCCGAGTTCGTATTCCCTGCCGTCCACACGATACTTCTTATCCCAGACGCTTCCCACTATCGGAAACAGCACGGGAGACCTCCGTCCCCAATAGGCAGGATCGCCCTGCCAAAGATACTCCACCGAGCCCTTCCTGATGCTCTGAAGTTCGGCTCCATGTTCGCTGGCCTCCACGGTCAGCACTCCATTTTTCAATGTATGCATGTCAAGTCAAGATTTAATTGCAAAAGCATACAAATATAGGCATTTTACATCATTTGCCTTTCTATTGGTCATTGTAAAAAAGATTATTGCAGCCAATGACTGCCATATTTTATATATCTTTGTACATGACATTCTAAAAACCGGCCCGAATATGAAAAGACTCAGCATTATGATGGTATTGGCGATGGTCATTGCAGGCTGTTCGCATAAGAATATGGTATTGGAAGTGGACATCCCCGAACGTCCCGCAGGACAGGAAGATGTCATCGCCCTCACCACTCCGGCTCTGAATACCGTACGTGTAGGCATTATCGGTCTTGGAATGCGCGGCCAGGGTGCGATACACCGCTTTGCCAGGATTCCAGGAGCCCAGATAGTGGCTTTGTGCGACATAGAGCAGAAAAAGGTGGAGAGGGCCAGGAAAAGGATGGCTGACGAAGGACTTCCTGCTGCAGCGGAATTCTATGGAAGCGAAGATGCATGGAAGGAGTTGTGCCTCATGGATGATGTGGACCTCGTATATGTGGTGACCGACTGGAAGAGCCATGCCGAAATGGGCGTCTTTGCCATGGAGAACGGCAAGCATGTGGCAATAGAAGTGCCTGCCGCAATGACCATTGACGAGATATGGCGGCTGATCGACACTTCGGAACGCACAAGAAAACACTGCATGCAGCTGGAGAACTGCGTATATGATTTCTTTGAACTCACCACCCTGAACATGGCGCAGCACGGGGTATTCGGAGAAGTTCTTCATGTAGAGGGCTCATATATCCACAACCTCGAAGAATTCTGGGACAAATACTGGAACAACTGGAGGCTGTCATATAACCGGGAACACAGGGGTGACGTATATCCTACACACGGCCTCGGACCAGCCTGCCAGCTTCTGGACATACACCGCGGAGACAGGATGAAGACCCTCGTTTCTATGGACACCAAGGCAGTTACAGGCCCGAAGATGGTGGAGAAGATGACCGGGCAGAAATGCGAAGACTTCAGGAACGGAGACCACACCCTCACAATGATCTCGACAGAAAAGGGAAAGACCATCCTCATAGAGCACAATGTGATGACGCCACGTCCATATACAAGGATGTACCAGCTGACCGGCACCGACGGATTCGCCAACAAATATCCTGTACAGCAGTACCTTCTGCGTCCGGAGAGCGCCCCTGCTGAAGTCGATCACGAGAATCTGGATGCCCACCGTCCTGTTTCCGAAGATGTCAAGGCTGCCTTGATGCAGACCTACAAGCATCCTATCCATCGTGAGCTTGAAGAACTTGCCAGGAAAGTAGGTGGTCACGGAGGGATGGACTTCATCATGGATTACCGCCTGATCTACTGTCTCCGTAACGGTCTTCCTCTGGACATGGATGTATATGACCTCGCTGAATGGTGCTGCCTTCCCGAGCTCACACGGATCTCCCTGGAAAACGGCAATATGCCTGTAGCCGTACCTGACTTCACCCGTGGAGGATGGAACAAGCTGCAGGGCTACCGCCACGCATTCGTAGAATAATCCGGGATTTTTTCATATCTTTGCCGGCTCAAAAAATCACGATGAGGCGCGCAAGGACATATCCGGCATTACTGCTGCTGATTATTTTCTGCTGTTACTACTGCGGTATCAGCATGTTCTCGCATGTCCACATCGTACATGGAACTTCTGTAGTCCATTCACATCTTGGAGGAAGCGCAGAACACGACCACAGCGACTCACAGTATGCCGTGATCGACATTCTTTCCAATTTCCAGTCGGAGGGAGCCGTCCATTTCTGCGGCTCAGGATCTCCGTATCTGCTGTTATCTGAAACCCGCACAGCCTACGAAGCACCCGGCCATCTTACCGAGGTGCATATGGCATATTCACATCGCGGCCCGCCACAGTGCTGACTTTCGTATATTCACTGACTACGAAAAGGACATTTACTAATGAGTCAGGGGAAACCTCTGCGGAAACTTCATTACAAGAGGTCTCCTGAAGCATTGAAGAGTAATTCTCTAAAGACACTCCAGGATATTCTCCGGAGGCAATTCCTGGATTCACACCAGGTATTTATGGAGTACTCTAATAACGTCAGTTTCTGATAAAGTCAGTACCGTCAGTCAATAAAAACGGCAAAAACGTGACTGACGGTCCCCAAAAACAGCCATTTTGCCCGAAAACGGGCAGCGTCAGTCACAAAAACAGACAAAAACGTGACTGACGGTCATAACAACAGATCAAATTAAATAATGAAAAGATTTTTTGCTACTTTGGTGGCGGCATTATGCATAATGCTGCCGGCAAAGGCATATAATACCGACGTCAACATCTCTGGCGAACACAACACAGACGCACATATACACGGCCATGTGATAGACAAGGCCACAGGAGAGCACCTGCCTTATATAGTGGTGCTTCTTAAAGGAACAACAATCGGAGTCGCTACAGAAAACACCGGTCATTATATGATAAGGAACGTGCCGGAAGGAAAGTTCACTGTGGAAGTTTCCGCAATGGGCTACAAGACACAGACCCGCGAACTGAATATAATAAAGGGGCATGCATACGAGGTGAACTTCATCCTCGAGGAAGACCACGTACAACTGGACGGAGTCATAGTGTCGGCCACAAGAAGTGAGACAACAAGGAGGATGTCACCGACCCTGGTAAATGTGGTGGGGATGGATGTCTATGACAGGGGAAACTACACCACAGTGGCACAAGGCCTGTCTTTCCAGCCGGGAGTCAGGGTGGAGAACAACTGCCAGAACTGCGGTTTCCAGCAGGTCAGGATAAACGGCCTTGACGGTCAGTATACGCAGATACTCATAGATTCCCGTCCTATATTCAGCGCTCTTGCAGGAGTCTATGGAATCGAACAGCTTCCTGCCAATATGTTGGACAGAGTCGAAGTAATGAGAGGCGGGGGCTCAGCCCTCTTCGGCTCGTCCGCGATAGCCGGCACCATCAACATCATCACCAAAGAGCCTGTAAGGAACTCAGCAAACATATCGCATACAACCACTTCAATCGACGGCTCCGCAGCCTTCCACAACACCACGGACATCAATGCCTCCATCGTGTCCGAAGACAATAAGCTCGGCCTTGCGGTCTTCGGCCAGAACACATCAAAGGACGCATGGGATGCCAACGGAGACGGGTTTACGGAACTTTCCACAATCTCCGGACAGACCGTCGGTTTCAGAGGATATGTGAAGACCGGACTCTACTCGAAGGTCACAGCCGAATATCACCACCTGCAGGAGTTCCGCAGAGGCGGAGACAATCTTGACCTTCCGCCGCACGAGGCCATGATAGCAGAGCAGACAAAGCACGGAATAAACACCGGAGGCCTCAAGTTCGACTGGTTCTCCAGGGACCAGAAGCATCGCCTGAACGTATTCGCCTCCCTTCAGCACATAAACCGTGACAGCTATTACGGAGCAGGCATGGATCCGAACGCATACGGCAAGACCACAGACCTCACATGGGTGGGAGGTGCGCAGTATGTCTTTAAGGCAGACAAATGCCTGTTCATGCCTTCGGATTTCACAGCGGGACTGGAATACAATGAGGACTACCTCAGGGACAACATGTGGGGATACGACCGCACCACAGACCAGACCGTAAGGATCGTAAGTGCATATGCACAGAACGAATGGAAGAACAGGAAGTGGGGCATCCTTGTAGGCGGCCGTCTGGACAAGCACAACCTGATCAAGGACATAATCTTCAGCCCGCGGGCCAACCTCAGATACAACCCTACCGAAAACATCAACCTCAGGGCCAGCTACTCATACGGGTTCCGGGCTCCTCAGGCCTTCGACGAAGACCTCCACATCGACAATGTGGGAGGTACCGTATCCATGATCAGACTGGCCGAAGACCTCACAGTGGAAAAATCCCAGAGCGTCAGCGTTTCGGCGGACCTCTATCACAGCTGGGGAGACTGGCAGGGCAATTTCCTTGTGGAGGGATTCTTTACCGACCTGGATGACGTGTTTGCCTTGAAGGAGATAGGATTCGAGAACGGAATCCTAATAAAGGAAAGGCATAATGAATCAGGAGCCGTAGTATATGGAGGAAACCTCGAAGGAAAGATAGCATGGAAAGACATCTTCCAGATCCAGCTCGGATTCACGGCACAGAGTTCAAACTATAAGGAGGCCAGAGCATGGAGCGATGATGTGGAAGCGACCCGCAAGATGTTCAGGACACCCGACTTCCACGGATATATGACCGCATCATACAATCCTGTCGAGAGACTCGTCCTTGCCCTTACCGGCACCTACACAGGAAGCATGCTCATAGAGCATCACGCAGGTATGATCGAAAGGAACACGACAGTCCGCACGCCAGACTTCTGGGACATGGGACTCAAGGCGGCATATGATTTCAGATTATACAAAAGTTTCAGCCTGCAGCTGAATGCCGGAGTGCAGAATATTTTCAACTCTTTCCAGAAGGATTTCGACAGCGGAGCGGACAGGGATTCCGGATACATGTTCGGCCCGACTCTTCCGCGTACGTTTTTCTTCGGAGCAAAGCTGATGTATTAGCATAAAAATGCTATCTTCGCAGCCCCATGAATATATTTCTGACAATATCGGGACTTATTTCACTAGGTCTGGGAATAGTGGGAGCATTCTTGCCGGTGCTCCCAACTACTCCTTTTCTTCTGCTTGCATCCGCATTGTTTCTCAGGGGAAACAGAAGACTCTACACATGGCTGATGAATCACCCGAAGCTCGGTGCATACATTTCCAACTTCATGGAGCATAAAGCCATCCCGATGAGAGTTAAGATAGTCTCCATCTCGGCATTATGGATTTCACTGATATGCTGCGCCGTATTCGTGGCAGAACACTGGTCACTGCGGGCATTGTTCATCCTGATAGCTGCAGGAGTCACAATACACATCCTATCTTACAGGACTTCGTAACAGGTCGGCTATCTTCGAATAGATTTCCGGCTTGATCTTATATGAAACATCAGCTGCAAAGACGGCTTGCTGAGCACGGGCGAAACGGGCCTGAGCCTCATTCATAAGATCGAATGTCTTGGCAACATAATTGCCTATACGATGGCTTTCAAGACGGAATCCGGCACGTTCGCGAAGTTCCTTCAAGGCCCTTTTACGGGCAAAGATGCCGGACGTCTGCCATATCTCGAAAACCTCCTTGGCAAACTCATGGAGACTTGCAGCGGAAGCAGCCTCGAATCTGGCTTCATTCATGGCAACTTTCAGAGACGCCACCCGCGACTCCGCCTCGTTTCTCAAGGCATCTTCATCATAAAGTCTCTCCACGGATTCACCGCACTCGTTATATGCGCGGCAGAAAGCCTCCGCGTCCTCCCTGGAGATTCCGGCCCCTTCCTCAGCCAGAATATAATCAAGGACATCATAGGCCCTTGCCTGCATACATAACGTAAAGGCTGCCTTTTCGGCAGCCTTACGAATGTCATATGCACATTGATTCAACATTATCTTTTCTTGAAATCAAAAGGTTTCTTTGCAACAAGACCCTTTGGCTGTGATGCCGCACCTGACTTCATCGCATATTCCTCATAAGTCATAAGCACCATCTCGCCGTCATAATCGAATGACACCTCATTGCCGTATCCGTCATAAAGCTTTCCGCTTACCTTATAAGTCTTACCGTTTGCAACCACTGTCACGGAACCGCTCTTAAGCGCAGCCTCCTCTGTAAGAGCCGGACACATATAGTAGCAGCCCATGTACATACCAAGGGATGCGAATCCTCCGAGAAGCGTATTAGGTTCCATTGAGGCCTCTCCCATCATAAGATCCATGACATCCAGCACCTTGGTGTATGTTCCTGAAGGAACACCGTCAAGTCCTGGCTGAAGGTTGAAATAAAGCAACATCGAATATCCCATTCCCCAGTCCGTAGCCAGATCATAATGGTCGTCTCCTATAGATATAGCCCACGTTTCAGTAGCACCATCCTCCATGATATCACCGATAAGGAACATGCTTGCCTGAGTAAGGTCCTTCACCTCGACATCCCTGTCAAGATTACTGAACTCTCCCTCATCCGATGAATTCACGAGTTTTGCCGGGCCCTTGTACTCGTACTTGAAAGCCTTGTCGCCGACAGTCATATCAAGCACGAACTTATAATTGTCGCCATCCTTGCTTACTGTCACTGTACCACCGGTGAACGGTTCATAATTATATACAGGCTCTCCGTTTTCCACCTTCAGTATATAAGAATCTGCTGCCGACCATGTACTAAGGAGATACTCCTCATCAGCATCCATCGCATATGTTCCGGGAGCGACCACAGCATGATCCGGATCCGAGGCCAGAGGCATAGTCATGTCTATATACACAGTAGTACCGTTACCACCTGATACATCAGCATTTTCATCGAATTCAATCCCTCCTTCTACAAATGCAACAGCTACATTACCCAGGTCATTCACATTAAAATTACCGTAATACTGTCCGACGAAATAAACCGAAGGTATCACAAGTTCATCAGTACCTGCTCCTTCCTGTCCGTTGTCTGTTTCCGAGTTGTCCGGTTCACATGCCGCAAAGGCCATGGCGCACAATGCTGCCACTGAAAATTTAAAAAGATTCTTCATTTCTGTCCGTTTTAAAAGTTATTTCTATGAATCAAGGAGACAAATATACATTTTTAATTTCATATTTAGACATATAGTATGGAGAAAAAAACAGACAGAACCGCTGAATATACGGTGTAAAGATTGTATCTTTGCAGGATTGCCAGATAGAAATCAATAAATACAGATATAACTATGGACAAGAAAGTTCTACTTATGATCCTCGACGGATGGGGCGAGGGAAGACAGGATGAGTCTAATGTCATCTACGCACAGGGAGCGCCTTACATCGAGGCTCTCCGCAAGCAGTACCCTATGAGCACACTCAAGGCATGCGGCGAGGCCGTAGGTCTTCCTGAGGGCCAGATGGGTAACTCAGAGGTAGGTCACCTCAATCTCGGCGCAGGCCGCGTGGTGTACCAGGACCTCGTGAAGATCAACATCGCAGCACGCGAGCACAAGTTCCTCCAGAACCCTGAGATCAAGGCCACATATGACTATGTAAAGGCAAACAACAAGCAGCTCCACCTCATGGGTCTTGCATCCATGGGTGGCGTACACAGCTCTCTCGAGCATGTATATGAGTTCCTCAATGTGGCTAAGGAATATGGACTCGAGGATGTATTCGTTCATTGCTTCATGGACGGCCGTGATACCGACCCTAAGAGCGGAAAGGGTTTCGTGGAGGCTCTCGAGGCGGAGATGACCAAGTCAACAGGAAAGGTAGCTACAGTATGCGGACGTTTCTATGCTATGGACCGCGACAAGAGATGGGAGCGAGTAAAGGAGGCTTATGACCTTCTCGTAGAGGGCAAGGGCGTACTTGCTACTTCAGCTACCGAGGCTATCCAGGCTTCATACGATGAGGGTGTTACCGATGAGTTCATACGCCCTATCGCCATCACAGGCGCTGACGGTCAGCCTCTCACAAAGATCCAGGAGGGCGACGCAGTGATCTTCTTCAACTTCCGTAACGACCGTGCTCGCGAGCTTACTGCAGTCCTCACCCAGCAGGACATGCCTGAGTTCGGAATGCATACCCTTCCTCTCTACTACTGCTGTCTTACTCCGTATGATGCTTCATTCAAGGGCGTACATATCCTCTTCGACAAGGAAAACGTACAGGAGACTCTTGGAGAGGTGGTTTCAAAAGCAGGAAAGAACCAGCTCCGTATCGCTGAGACCGAGAAGTATGCACATGTGACATTCTTCTTCAACGGCGGCGCAGAGTCACTCTTCGAGAACGAGGACCGTATCCTTGTGAACTCTCCTAAGGTTGCCACTTACGACCTCCAGCCTGAGATGAGTGCACCGGAGGTTACCGAGAAGCTCGTAGAGGCTATCAACACTGGCAAGAACGACCTGATCATCCTCAACTTCGCAAACGGTGACATGATCGGCCACACCGGTGTATATGAGGCTATCCGCAAGGCGGTTACAGCAGTGGACACATGCGTGGAGAAGGTTGTGGAGGCAGCCAAGGCACAGGGTTATGTAATCCTTATTACAGCCGACCACGGTAATGCAGACTATGCAGTAAACGAGGATGGAACACCTAACACCGCACACTCACTCAACGATGTTCCTTTCATCGTGGTGAATGCTGGTGAAGAGATCAAGGAAGTGAAGAACGGCAAGCTCGCCGACGTAGCTCCTACAATCCTCAAGCTGATGGGCATAGAGCAGCCTGCTGCCATGACAGGAGAGCCGCTGATATAAAGAATCTCTGTTTTCGTTTACGGGAATGGCACAAATCAGACAGTTTAGGTGAGTTTGAGCCACTTCTGGACCAAGCAGTAATTTTATGGGGAGACTAATCAGTCATAAAAGACTATTTAGTCTCCCCATTCCATTTATATGATCCTGCTGCAAACTCATTCCCAAATAGGACCGTAAGCCGAGGGACCTGTCCGGAACACCGTTATTTGCCGGCGCGGTAGAGCTGCCAGGAATTGTAGAGATTGTGCCAGATGCAGTAGAAGCCTCCTACGATCGCCGTTTCAGGAATCATGAACGTATATCCCATCCAGATGGCGAACACGGTGTTCTTCTGTCCCAGAGACTGACCGGCCGTCACCTTCCGGATCTGTCTGCCACGCATCTCCACGGCCTTTACGGAAAGCAATTCGTCATTGCGAGGGCTCAAGCCCGTTGCAATCTCCCGGTCTCTCGGCTTATAGCAGTTCCCGACAAAACGTCCCATAGCGAACTGGAACACACAGCACACCAGAGATATCAGCCCCATGGTCAGCAGGAGTCTCACGCTCATGCTACTCTGCATGATGGACCTGGTGGTCATGGATATGGCCAGAGTCAGGGCTACTGCCCACAGATAAAAGGCCAGGTCCGGATAGCGAAGAAGCTTTCTATGCACTCCGGGAGCCAGATAGCGGACTATCCATGCCGCCAGACAAGGCATTATCAGAAGCGGGAATATCTTGGCCATTATTATACAGAAGGCTGTCCAGAAATCAATTCCTGCCATCGGCTGCACCAAAGGCACCACCAAGGGCACCAGCACAGCCGTCAGAAGATTTATAAGGACCGTGTAAGTGGTGATACCAGCCACATCTCCGCCCAACTTGCGCGTAACCACAGCAGCAGCCGTGGCGGTAGGACATATCAGGCAAAGCATAGCGCTCTGGATCAGGACGAGCATATCTCCGGAGTCCCCAGGGAAAGCCCTGAGCATCCATGCCGCCAGAAGTCCCAGTCCGACGAATAGTCCTCCCTGGATCAGAAGCAGCCACCAGTGCCATCGGTGAGGCTTGAGATCCTTCGGCTCGATGCGGCAGAACGTCAGGAAGAGCATTGCGAATATCAGAAGCGGCTGCAGGACACCTATCAGACCACTTAGGAAAGGACCCGCCTGATGGACCGGCTCCGGCATACCGCGATACAAAAGATAAATGGATGCTCCCGTCACCATCGCGATGGGCAGCATCCAGTCCTTCATTATCTTCTTCCAGTCCATAATCAAATAAACATTCAGGAGGCGACATGTTCTTAGGGGGCATTTTCCTCTCCCCTGTGCACACCAACACCTGTCACAACGCATTCCGAGACCTGTCATTATGCACAGGGGGTCGTAAAAACACCCGGTGTGCACAAAAGAGGAGGCTGTATTATTCGTAAAGTTTCGTAGGATACTTATGGTTGAAGCAGGCAAGGCAAAGGTCGTCACGTTTGCCTGCTGCCAGCATGCCTTCGTGGGAGAGGAAGGCGAGAGAGTCGGCGTCGATGAGCTTGCAGACCTCCTCTACAGAGTTCTTGTTACTGATCAGTTCCTCTGGGGTATGCACATCCACTCCATAGTAGCACGTGTACTTCAGCGGCGCACTTGCGATGCGGACATGCACCTCGGAAGCACCGGCCTCACGGAGCATCTTCACGATTTTCAATGAAGTGGTACCACGGACAATAGAGTCATCCACGAGCACTACCCTCTTGCCCTTTACGATTGTCTTTACCGGCGAAAGCTTCATCTTCACACCCTTCTCGCGGAGAGACTGGGTAGGAAGGATGAATGTACGTCCCACATACTTGCTCTTGATGAGTCCCATCTCGTATGGAAGACCGCTGGCCTCGGCATAACCCTGAGCAGCTGAAAGGCTCGAGTCAGGTACACCTATAACTATATCCGCATCAGCCGGAGACTCCTTGAAGAGAATCCTGCCGGACTCCTTTCTATAATTATGCACGTTACAGCCTTCGATATCGCTGTCAGGACGGGCAAAATACACATACTCCATAGCACACATGGCGTGACGCTCAGGCTCTGAATAGAACTGGCTGCGGATGCCATGGTGGTCGAGAGTGACGATCTCGCCCGGCTCCACGTCGCGGATGTACTCCGCACCAAGGACATCAAACGCACAGGTCTCGCTGGCTACCACATAACCGTCCCCGAGCTTTCCTATGGCGAGCGGATGGAATCCGTATTTGTCGCGGCATGCATAGATTCTTCGGCCGGTCATCACCACGAAGGCAAATGCCCCGTCAATCATATTCAGGGCCTCCTTCAGAGCATGGATACGAGGCTGATTCCTGTCCACTCCCTGTTTCTTGATAAGGTGGGCAAGAATTTCTGCATCGGATGAGGACTGGAAAAGACTACCCTTGTCCTCAAGTTCCTCACGAAGCTGATGATAATTCACGATCTGGCCGTTATTTGCCATGGCGAAATCACCTGAATTATGATGAAAGAGGAATGGCTGGATATTCTCCGTTCCCTTGCATCCAGCATTGCTGTAACGCACATGACCTATCGCCATCCTGCCCGGAAGTTTCGCGATCTTGGTTTCATTGAAGACCTCTGTCACAAGTCCGTCACCCTTGACTCTGTGGAAGACACCTTCATCATCTACGGTCACGATGCCGCAACCCTGCTGTCCTCTGTGCTGAAGGGTGTGCAGGCCGTAGTAAGCCAGGCCTGCAGCATCCTCAACACCGTAGATTCCAAGCACTCCACACTCATGGTGGAGCTTATCATCCCTGTATTTGTTACAATTGCACATTTTGTTCGTTTTAATTTTATAGATCCCCGGTCAATCCGAGGATGACGTTGTTTTCGTCATTGCCGGCTCGACCGGCAATCTCACTATTACTCTCCTCTGAAATAAGCCACAGCATTGAGGAAAAGAGGCTGCTCACGTGTGTCGTCGTCTATATTCTTGAAGAGATTCTCCTCGTAACGCTCGGTGTGTCCCATCTTTCCAAGAATCTGACCGTTCTTGCTTATAATACCCTCGATAGCATAATAAGAGCCGTTAGGGTTATACGGAGACTCCATTGTAGGCTCTTCCTCGAGAGGATCGACATACTGGAATGCAACCTGTCCGTTAGCGAAGAGTTCTTTTGCAAGTTCCTCGTTCACTACGAACTTACCCTCACCGTGGCTCACCGCTATGGTGTGGAGATCACCGACAGCGAAGTCCTTGAGCCATGGGGAATTGGTTGTGCCCACGCGGGTTGTTACCATCTGGGAGATATGGCGGTTGATGTCGTTGCGGAAGAGTGTAGGACTGTCCTTTGTCACCTGACCGAGACGTCCGTACGGAAGGAGGCCCGACTTTACGAGAGCCTGGAATCCGTTGCAGATACCGAGGATGAGACCGCCGCGATCGATAAGGGCGTGGATAGCGTCAGCGATATCCTTGTTGTTCAGCACATTGGCGATGAACTTACCGCTTCCGTCCGGTTCGTCTCCTGCCGAGAATCCGCCGCAGAGCATCAGGATATGACACTCGTCGATGTTCTTCTTCATCTCTGCTATCGAGCGGAAGATATCATCCTCTGTAAGGTTGCAGAACACGCTCATGCGCACCTCGGCGCCGGCATTTCGCCATGCCTTTGCAGAGTCGTAGTCGCAGTTTGTACCAGGGAACACCGGGAGATATGCGATAGGCTTCTCCACAGGCTCGCCCTTGTACTTGAGGTCGGCTCTCTTTGCCTTGTATGGCTTCACTCCGGCAAGGCCTGCAGGCACAAGCTTCTTGTGGTAATCCTCGGCAGTGTCAGGGTAAACCTCGGCGAACTTGGCTCCGTTAACAGCCATGAGCTCGAAGATATCGAACTTGGTTCCGTTGATTGTGAGCTCGCTCTCCTCTCCGTCGGTCACCTCTCCGATAAGGATAGCGTTCGGATAGTCGAGAGCCTCCTCTGCCTCTACGAGGATAGATCCGTAGCCGTAGCTGAAGAGGTCCTTCTCGTCATATTTGATCTTGGCGTCAAGACCGTTACCGAATGACATCTTGCAGATTGCCTCAGCAAGACCTCCGAATCCGAGAGCATATCCCGAAACTATGTTTTCAGCCTGTATCTGCTCGTGAACATAAGCCCAGTTGGCCTTGAGCTGCTCCACATCCGGCATATGGTTGGCAAGCGGCGTATGCTTGATCAGATAAAGCTTGTTGCCTTCATACTTGAGCTCAGGCGAGATTACCTGGCCTGCATCCACGGTAGTGATACCGAAGGCCATAAGCATAGGAGGCACGTTTATATTCTCGAAGGTTCCGCTCATGGAGTCCTTTCCTCCGATCGAAGGAAGGCCGAACTCCACCTGCATCTTGAGCGCTCCGAGCAGAGCCGAGAGCGGCTTGCCCCATGACTTGCGGTCTGTCATGCGCTCGAAATATTCCTGGTATGAGAAGCGCATCTTCTCGTATGAAGCACCGGCAGCAACAACCTTCGCACAAGCCTCGACAACCGCGTATGCAGCTCCGTGATATGGGCTCCAGCTTGCGATGAACGGATTGTATCCGAATGCCATGATAGAAGCAGTGTCGGTGTATCCGTCGGTAGGAAGCTTCTGGACTGAAACCTGAGTCTCTGTGGTCTGGAGCATACCTCCGAACGGCATGAGGACCGTAGAACGTCCGATTGTGGAGTCGAACATCTCGATCAGACCCTTCTGCGAGGTCACGTTAGGATCCTGAAGATTGTAGAACACCTTGTCGCGGAGAGTATTGCCCTCCACAGTGCGCTCGAACGGATTCTTCGCCTCTACTGCGCCGACCGTAGCCTTCGCATAGTGCTTTGCTCCCGCGCTGTCGATGAACTCGCGTGAAAGATCCACGATGACCTTGTCACCATAGAACATACGCATGCGCTTTCTGTCTGTAACGTCAGCGACGTGGGTTACCTCAACGTTCTCGCTTGCACAGTATGCCATCATGGCTTCCTTGTCCTTGGCCTCGATGACAACAGACATTCGCTCCTGAGACTCGCTGATCGCGAGCTCTGTAGAGTTGAGTCCGCTGTACTTCACAGGCACTCGGTCAAGGTATATATCAAGACCTTCGGTAAGCTCGCCGATAGCCACGCTGACACCGCCGGCACCGAAGTCGTTTGATTTCTTGATAAGCCTGGTCACCTCAGGACGGCGGAAAAGCCTCTGGAGCTTTCTTTCCTCAGGTGCGTTACCCTTCTGAACCTCGCTTCCGCAAGTCTCGAGAGACTCCTCGGTGTGTTCCTTTGACGAACCTGTAGCTCCACCGACTCCGTCACGGCCTGTGCGGCCTCCCATAAGGAGAACCACGTCTCCTGGAGCAGGACTCTCGCGGCGTACGCTGTCAGCCTTTACGGCTCCCACAACGGCACCTACCTCGAGACGCTTTGCCACATAACCCTCGTGATAAACCTCACGCACATGGGTTGTAGCGAGTCCGATCTGGTTACCGTAGCTTGAGTAACCGTGAGCGGCCTTGCGGGAAATGATGCTCTGAGGAAGCTTGCCCGGCATTGTGTCGGCAACAGGGAGATAGATATCGCCTGCACCTGTCACACGCATTGCCTGATATACATAGGCACGGCCTGAGAGAGGGTCACGGATTGCACCGCCAAGACATGTAGCCGCGCCACCGAAAGGTTCGATTTCCGTAGGGTGGTTATGTGTCTCGTTCTTGAACTGGAGGAGCCACTTCTCGGTGGTCATCTCGCCCTCATCGTTCACTATATCCACGTCCACATAGATGCTGCATGCGTTGTTCTCCTCGCTGACCTCCATGTCGTCGAGAAGGCCCTTAGACTTGAGGTAACGCGCTCCGATGCAGGCCATATCCATGAGATTCACGCCCTTGTTCTCACGGCCGAGCTCCTGACGGATCTTCATGTAGAGGTTGAGCGTACCGTCGATTTCTTCCTTAAGGAATGATTCCTCGACGTTGATGTCTTCAAGCTCTGTTGTGAATGTGGTATGGCGACAATGGTCACTCCAGTATGTATCGAGGATGCGGAGCTCTGTCTCTGAAGGGTCACGGCCCTCCGCCTTGAAGTAATTGACAACCTCACGGAGGTCATCTGCATTCATGGCGAGGCCCATCTTCCTGCAGTACGGAGCAAGCTCCTCTTCTGCCAATGCCGTAAGGCCGACGAGAACCGGAACAGGAGTAACCTCCGGCTGCTCGAGGGCTGTGAGCTTAGTAAGATCCTTCTCACGGGACTCCACCGCATTGATGTAATACTTCTTGATCTTGGCGATCACCTCATCGGTGGTGTCAGCAGGAAGGATGATGAGCTTTGAGCTCTTGATGCTCACCTTGGCTGCCGGATCGATAAGGCGGACACAGTCCACAGCAGAAGCTGCACGCTGGTCGAACTGGCCTGGAAGGTACTCCACGGCGATGTATTTTGCGCCTTCGAGGTTGCACTCGTCGGTCACACTGTCAGTCACGATCTCTCCGAACACGCTGTAGCGGCTCTTCTCGAGAAGTTCCTTCGAGAAGCCGAAAAGGTCGTACACGTTAAGAAGACGCAGAGTCTCGAGATCGAGCTGAAGATTCTCGTTCAGCTCACTCATAAGGCTGCGCGCCTCCACCTGGAATTCAGGGTACTTTTCTACGTAAATACGGTAGTTGTTCATATTTCGTTGATTATTACATTTCTTAGATTGTTGCATCCAGGACTTTCTGAGTCTGTTCAGCCCTGAAGGCATCAAGCTTTGCCGAGAGCTCTGCATCAGTCAGAGCAAGGATCTGAGCAGCGAAGAGGCCGGCGTTCTTTGCGCCGTTGATCGCCATTGTCGCTACCGGAATGCCGGCCGGCATCTGCACGATTGAAAGAAGCGAGTCCATTCCGCCGAGTGCCTTGGTCTGGATAGGGACACCGATAACAGGGACTGTGGTCATACCTGCCACTACTCCGGCAACGTGTGCCGCTCCGCCTGCTCCTGCTATGATTGCGCCGATGCCTTCTGCCTTTGCAGATTTTGCGAATTCACACATGAGGTCCGGTGTGCGGTGTGCGCTGATCACTCTCTTTACCACTTCCACCCCGAAACCTTCGAGGACATTGATTGCCTGTGACATGATTTCGAGGTCACTGGTTGATCCCATTATTACTGCTACTTTCATATTTTCTGACTTTATACCGTTAATTATCTTTGCTTAACACATTTCTTTTAACAAGGGCGTGCACAAATATGAAAACATCATCCACGTTACCCTTTCCCTAAATCCCTTTCCTCGGGAAAGGGACTTACTCTCGCTACGCTCAAAGCTCTCTGACTTTATACCGTTAATTATCTTTGCTTAACACATTTCTTTT
>CANBDX010000035.1 GCA_947367315.1 uncultured Bacteroidales bacterium
ATGGTTCTACCGAACCAACTTTGTTTTAATTGTTAAACTTTATAATAATCGTCCGGAACTTTTACCGGACAGCAATGCTAATCGTTATATATTATGAATCTTGACAATACCCTTTTTGACGGTATCCAGAAACTTGCTGAAGAGTCTCCTCGCAGAAGGATGCACTATGATTTGAGGACGCAGGCTTTTGCGGAGGGCTGGACGGATATGTCGCAGAGAATTCTGAATGTGATGATGCCGGATACCCAGGTGCCGATTCACAGGCATAGCCATACTTCCGAAAGTATCATCATATGCCGTGGCAAGGTGCGGGTGGAGTGCTATGATGATCAGGGAAAGAAGATTTCTGAGCATGTGCTTGAGGCCGGGGGTGAGTGTCCAGGCGTGCAGGTTCCTATGGGGGTCTATCATACTACCCGCTGCCTCGTCCCTGGTTCTGTGATATTTGAGGCGAAGGACCGGCCCTATGACCCGGAGACAACAGAGGAGTTCTTATAGACCTCACGACAGTGTTCGGGTTATTTATAATAACGAGCTGAATGTCAATCGGCTGGTTCCTGAGGCATGTCCGCGGTACCCCCGCTTAAGGTGGGTATCGCGGATAGTGTTATTTTGTAATATGCTGATTACTTGTGTTTTATAAAATCTCGATGTTCTCGCTACCTTAATAGTAAGCATTCGGTAAACCACGTATAGTATTCTCTAAGTGTAGTCTATCCTCATCCCAACTTACCCCAAGGACCTCACATCTTGTAATTCCAAATCAAATTGCATATCTTTACAAACATAAATGGGGATATGCGTGTCACAATCGATACGTTTCCTACATCTTAACGGCCAAACTATAAAACCGGTTACAATGAAACGAATCTTGATAATTGTTTGTGCGATAGCAATATCTGCTTTATGCGCATCAGCGCAGGAAAAGCAATACTCACTTGAGATTACAACAGGATATCCTAGCATAGTGCATGAACTTGAATATCCGTGGGCCCATAGCACTGTAGAAATGCAGTGGCAAGGCCAGACATACAGACAGCATTATCAGCCAGGAATCAACATCGGATATACATACCAATGGAGAAAGTGATGGGAGGTCAATACTATGATTAACCTACATCTCACCATTTGGGATATAAACCAATATCCATTGCTTCCAGGAGTTGATGGTAGTATTACTGATGGTCAGGAAGCAATAGATCAATATGATTGGAATGCAGATCCTTCTGTATCAAGACAGACAGACGTCTTTGGTGCACTCTGCGCTTCAGTAAGGTTCAAATGGCTGGTTCGCGATAATTTCAGTATGTAATCAGCACTGGGTGCAGGAATCTCTATATGATTTCCAGTACCAATCCCTTACGTGGCCCCTATCGGCATAAAGTTCGGCAAAGGCAAAGTCTATGGAATAGCTGAAGCCAACGTATCCGCAGCCACAACATACGGAATGGCCGGAATCGGTATCAAACTATAACAAACCCACATCTAACAACAAATCCTTATCAAAATCTAATATGAGCACTACTAATAAATGCCTCCAGGAAACATTTGATTATTCGGCAGAAGATGCCAAGTTCATGGAAATGGCCATCAATCTCTCTGTAGAGAACATTGATACCGGTGGCGGTCCTTTCGGAGCTGTAATCGTCAGAGACGGTGAAATTATTGCTACAGGAGCTAATCGTGTTGTTCCGAATTCAGATCCGACAGCCCATGCTGAAGTCATGGCCATCAGAAATGCCTGTGCAAAACTGGGTACATTCCAGCTGACAGGATGTACGGTCTATAGTTCATGCGAGCCGTGCCCGATGTGCCTCAGCGCTCTTTATTGGGCCGGTGTAAGTAGAATCTGCTATGGTAATACCAAGGATGATGCAAAGGCTATCAACTTCGACGACTCTTTCATCTATGACCAGCTGGATCTGAGATATGATGAACGCTCGATCAAATGCGAACATTTCATGCGCTCCGATGCTCTTCGCGCTTTCCGTAAATGGGATGCCAAGGAGGATAAGGTTGAATATTAATAATTGAGAGATAATATTCCTATGAAAGAACTCAAAGCTCGCATTCTGAGAGACGGAAGATGTTTGCCAGGAGGAATTTTGAAGGTTGATAACTTCATCAACCACCAGATGGACCCTATCTTGATGAAGTCCATGGCAGTTGAGTTCGTAAGGCGTTTTGCCCGTACTGACATCAACAAAATCATAACAGTTGAAGCTAGCGGAATTGCTCCAGCCATAATGGTAGGATATCTCCTTGAGTTGCCTGTTGTCTTCGCAAAGAAGAAACAGCCAAGTACAATGGAGAATATTTTGGTAACAGAAGTTTTCTCTTTCACCAAGCAGCAGTCATATAAAATCTGTGTAAGCAAGGATTATCTTAAGCCGGGTGACAAAGTGCTTTTCATTGACGATTTTCTGGCCAACGGTAATGCCGGTAAAGGAATCATCGATCTTGTGGAGCAAGCTGGAGCAGAGCTGGTAGGTATGGGTTTCCTGATCGAGAAATCGTTCCAAAAAGGTGGCGACCTTTTAAGAAGCACAGGCATTCATATCGAGTCTTTGGCCAGGATTGAAAGTTTGGATAACTGTGAAATCAAATTTAAAGATTGAGGCATAGTCTCACTTCTTATACGCCTCAATCCTCTGCTTGATGTTCTTATGCAGGCATTCGCTGTACTCCCATGGCTCGATGCTGTGGTAGTCGCCAACATTGAGAAAATCGAGAATATTCGTAAGATGGCGCTTTTGCAGAATATATAAGAGGAAAGTCGGGATATTTGTCGTATCTTTGTATGTTTAGCAAATCGTTAAGATTATGGATAGAAAACTCACTATATCCCAACGCGGAATGGAGATGCCGGAGTCTCCTATCCGCAAGCTTGCGCCTCTGGCTTATGCTGCTGAAGCAAAGGGGAAAAAGATATATAAGCTGAACATCGGTCAGCCGGACCTTCCGACACCTCAGAAGGCCCTGGATGTGCTTAAGAATATTGATAGAACCACTCTGGAGTACAGCCCTTCTCAGGGCTATCTGTCGCTTCGTGAAGCATTGGTGAACTACTATGAGCGATATCAGATAAAGCTCAATCCTGACGAGATCATCATCACGGCTGGTGGCTCCGAGGCTGTTCTGTTTGCCTTCATGAGCTGTCTGAATCCGGGAGACGAGATCATCGTGTCAGAGCCGGCATACGCCAACTACATGAGCTTTGCCATTTCTGCAGGTGCCGTGATCCGCACCGTTACAACCACCATAGACGAGGGGTTCTGTCTTCCGAAGGTGGAGAAGTTCGAGGAGCTTATCAACGAGCGCACGAAGGCCATCCTTATATGCAACCCTAACAATCCAACCGGATATCTCTATACGCAGAAGGAGATGAACCAGATCCGCGACCTCGTGAAGAAGTACAATCTTTATCTCTTCTCCGATGAGGTATACCGCGAGTTCATCTACACCGGCAGCCCGTATATTTCTGCAATGCACCTCGAGGGTATAGAGCAGAATGTGGTGCTTATCGATTCTGTGTCGAAGCGTTACTCGGAGTGCGGAATCCGCATCGGAGCGCTTATAACCAAGAATGAGGAGGTCCGCAGGACCGTGATGAAGTTTTGTCAGGCTCGTCTTTCGCCGCCGCTGATCGGTCAGATTGTGGCTGAGGCGTCCATCGAGGGAACTGAACAGTATTCCCGCGATGTGTATGAGGAGTATGTGGAGAGAAGAAAGTGTCTTATAGACGGACTGAACAGGATTCCGGGATGTTATACTCCTATTCCGATGGGAGCGTTCTATACTGTGGCACAGCTGCCGGTGGATGACGCCGACAGGTTCTGCGAGTGGTGCCTGAAGGAGTTTGACTACGAAGGGGAGACCATCATGATGGCTCCGGCTTCGGGATTTTACTCTGATTCTTCACTTGGAAAGAATCAGGTGCGTCTTGCATATATCCTGAAGAAGGAGGACCTGCAGCGTGCGCTTCTGGTGCTTCAGAAGGCTCTTGAGGCGTACCCTGGTAAGATAATGTAAATCTGACAGCCGATATGAAGATATACGAAGAAGTGTTTTTCACTCTGTTGAGAGCAGGGCTATGGAAGACTCCGGTAGAGATTCCGGAGGGGTTTGACCAGTGGGGCAGGGTTGCCCGTATGGCCAAGGAACAGTCTGTGCTGGCTATGGTCGGTAACGTGATGTTGGGAAATCCGCAGATTGTGGAGAAGCTTGACATGGATTTCAGAGCTCGTCTCAAGTCATTCATAATGAACAGCATGCTTACTCATACGATGCTGAACAACACGCTTCTGACAGTGGTGTCGGAGCTGCGTAAGCACGAAGTCGAAGGTGTGCTTCTGAAGGGCCAGGGAATAGCGCGCAACTATCCTGTCCCGGACCTGCGCCAGTGCGGTGATATTGATTTCTACGTAGGAGTGGACAATTATATCAAGACCTGCGAGGTGCTGGGAAACCTTGCCTCATGGAAGGAGGATACCGCTCCGATGGATACGGTGAAGCATTACGATATCCGCATCGGCAAGACCACGGTTGAGATTCATCGCTATACTGATGTTAATGCATCCTCGAAGTATAATGCAATATATCAGAAGTATTCAGATGATGGCATGACCCGCAATCTGAGGGTTCTGGATTTCGCCGGGATACCGGTGAACACGCCTTCGGATGACTTCAATGCATTCTACGTGTTCAATCATATGTGGCATCATTTTATCACCAGCGGAGTGGGATTGCGGCAGATGTGTGACTGGATGCTTCTGCTCCATAACCGCAGGGGCACGATAGACATGGATCATCTGAAGACCATCCTGACCGATATGGACCTGATGAAGCCTTGGCAGGCTTTTGGATGTGTGCTGGTGAAGGATATGGGAATGCCTCAGGAGGAGTTCCCGTTCTATGATGAGAAAATGGCTTGCAAGCGCAGACGGATACTTGCTCATGTGCTGTCGGAAGGAAATTTCGGACAGGAGCGGGCGATGGCCAAGAACCGGCGTGGCGAAGGATATTTTTACGGAAAGATCAAATCCATGTTTCTGCATATTGTGCGTTCGTCCCAGCTTATGCTGCTTTTCCCGTCCCACTCTTTCAGACAGATGCTCAGCACCTTGAAGGCCGGCTTCAATGCCGTATGGAAAGACAAGATATGTAAAAACAGGTAAACATGAAGATAGCAGTAGCAGGAACAGGGTATGTGGGTCTGTCGATGGCGACCCTTCTGGCGCAGAATCACAGCGTCATGGCAGTGGACATCATCCCGGAGAAGGTGGATATGATCAACAGACGCCAGTCTCCTATCCAGGATGAATATATAGAGAAATATTTTGCTGAAAAAGAGCTTGACCTCACGGCTACTCTTGATGCCGAGGCAGCCTACAGGGAAGCCGAGTTCGTTGTCATAGCTGCTCCGACCAACTATGATCCTCAGAAGAATTTCTTCGACACGTCGGCCGTGGAGTCTGTGATTGTCAAGGTGCTTGAGATGAATCCTTCAGCGGTGATGATAATCAAATCCACTGTCCCTGTGGGTTTTACGGCATCCGTACGGGAGAAATACGGCTGTGCTGACATTCTCTTCTCTCCGGAGTTTCTTCGTGAATCAAAGGCTCTATATGACAATCTTTATCCATCCCGTATAATTGTGGGTACGGACATGGCGTCGGAGAGTCAGCTGGAAGCTGCGCGCAGGTTTGCCGCCCTTCTGCAGGAGGGAGCTCTCAAGCCCGATGTGGATACGCTCCTGATGGGATATACTGAGGCGGAGGCGGTTAAGCTGTTTGCCAACACCTACCTTGCCCTGCGCGTGTCGTATTTCAATGAACTTGATACATATGCCGAGATGAAGGGGCTTGACACCCAGGATATCATACGGGGTGTATGTCTTGATCCGCGTATCGGTGACCACTATAACAATCCGTCGTTCGGATATGGAGGCTACTGTCTTCCGAAGGATACGAAGCAGCTGCTTGCAAACTATAATGACGTACCGCAGAACATGATGACTGCAATCGTCGAGAGCAACAGGACCAGAAAGGACTTCATTGCTGACCAGGTGCTCGGCATGGCCGGCTATTACAATTACACCGCTCAGAACCGCTTCGACAAGGATGCTGAAAAGGAATGTGTGATCGGAGTCTATCGTCTTACGATGAAGGCTAATTCTGACAATTTCCGCCAGAGTGCCATCCAGGGAGTGATGAAGCGCATAAAGGCAAAGGGTGCTGTGGTGGTCATATATGAACCGGCTCTTGAAGACGGAAGCACATTCTTCGGCAGTCGTGTCGTGAATGACCTTGCTGCGTTCAAGTCGCAGTGCGACGCCATAATAGCCAACCGCTACGATGTCTGTCTGGATGATGTGGCGGAAAAAGTATATACAAGAGATATATTCAAGCGTGACTAAAGATGGAAAATTATAAATATCATATATTTTCTCCATATCGCGTATGCCCTTTGGGGGCGCATGTGGATCATCAGCATGGTCTTGTGACCGGTTTTGCCTTCGATAAGGGCGTTGACCTCTGGTTCACTCCTACCCAAGACGGGAGCGTACATCTCAAGAGCCTTACTTTCGAGGGAAATGTGAACTTCGATGTCACAAAGCCTTCACAGGTGAAGGAGGGTAACTGGGGCGATTATGCGCGTGGCGCCAAGTATGCCCTGAAGAAACGTTTCGAGCTGAGACGCGGCATCGAGGGAGTGATCAAGGGAAGTCTTCCTGTAGGCGGACTCTCCAGCAGTGCGGCAGTGCTCATTGCATATGTGATGGCTTTGGCCAAGGCAAACGATATTACTCTTTCCAAGATGGAGGTGATCAAGACTGCCAGCCAGGCGGAGCGTGAATACATCGGCCTTACCAACGGAATTCTGGACCAGGCCTGCATCGTGCTGGGGGAGAAGGATTCGCTTCTTTTCCTGGACACGGACAGCGAGCAGTACAGGGTCATCCGCAAGAATCCTCGCATGCCTGAGTTCGAACTGGCCATAATTTTCTCCGGACTTACCCGCAGCCTCGTGAGCAGCGACTACAATCTTCGTGTGGCGGAGTGCAAGACAGCTGCCTGGAATATGATGGCCTATACCGGTATGCCTCTCAAGGCTCTCGACAAGACTTTCCTGCGTGATGTACCGAGAGACATATATGAACAGACGAAGGACAGGATGCCGGAGCGTTTCGCACGTCGTGCCGAGCATTTCTACAGCGAATACAAACGTGTACGCAAGGGAGTGACCGCATGGGAGACAGGCAATCTGGAGCTTTTCGGAAAACTCAGCTACGAGAGCTGTGAGAGCTCCATCCATAATTATGAGTGCGGAAGCGAGGAACTCATCGCCATCTATAATATTATGCGTGGGTGCGAGGGTATATACGGCGGACGTTTCAGCGGTGCCGGCTTCAAGGGGGCATGCATCGCTCTGGTGGATCCTTCAAAGAAGGAGCAGATCCGCGAACAGATCACCTCGGAGTACCTCCGTATGTTCCCGGAGTACACTGACACATTCGAGATACACTTCTGCAAGACCGACGACGGAGCCCGTTTCGTATAGGCTGCCTCTAAAAACCAGACATAATGAAGAATATAGTGATAGCGGCGGGATATGCCACCCGCCTCGGAGAATTGACCCGCAATTTCCCGAAGCCTCTGCTTCAGATAGGAAAGTCCACTATTCTGGGGAGGATGCTGGACGACATAGACCGTATTCCGGAGATCGACGAGCACATCATCATCACCAATCACCGTTTCGCCGGAATCTTTGAGGAATGGGCTGCCGGTCAGCATTATACAAAGCCGCTTACGATTATCGATGACGGCACTTCCACCAACGAGACCCGTCTGGGAGCCGTGTGTGACCTTCTGTTCGCGATGGATAAGCTGGGCATCGATGACGACCTCCTTGTGGTCGCTGCGGACAATATCCTTATGTTCAGTTTTCAGGAGTTCGTGGATTTTGCCAGGGAGAAGGACTCGTCCTGCATCATGTGCCACGAGCAGCCGAGCATAGAGCGCCTCCAGCGTACCGGAGTGGTGGTTCTGGACGAGAACAACAAGGTGTTGGATATGGAGGAGAAGCCTCAGGTGCCGAAGTCGCATTGGGCGGTGCCTCCGTTCTATATCTACCTGAAGAAGGACCTGGACCTTGTCCGTCATAGTGTGGAGAACGGCTGCGGCAAGGATGCACCGGGCAATCTGGCGCACTACATGGTAGACAACACGGTGATGCATGCATGGCCTATGAGTGCCGGCCGCTTCGACATCGGCAGCCTCGACAGCTACCACGAAGCCATTGAGCTTTTCGGATAGCCCCCATGTCATTGCGCACCCCGCACCGGCATCGCGACGCCCCTTGGGGCCGTGGCAATCTCAAACTCCAGAAATCAACAAGTTATGACAATATTAGTTACAGGAGCAGCAGGATTCATCGGAAGCAATCTTGTGAAGGCCATATACCGACGCTACGACAACCCTGTGGTAGTAGGCATCGACAACATGAACGACTACTATGACGTACGTCTCAAGGAGGAACGTCTCTCACAGCTGGAGCAATATCCGGGCTTCACCTTCATCAAGGGCAATATTGCCGACAAGGCCCTGATTGACAATGTCTTTGCCCAGTGGCAGCCGAAGGTGGTGGTGAACCTCGCGGCACAGGCAGGTGTGCGTTACAGCATCACAAACCCGGATGCATACATCGAATCCAACCTTATCGGCTTCTATAATATACTGGAGGCCTGTCGTAATTCGTATGGATTATATGAAGGCGGGGTAGAGCATCTTGTATATGCATCTTCAAGCTCTGTTTACGGCTCCAACAAGAAGGTGCCTTATTCGACAGATGACAAGGTGGATAATCCAGTGTCGCTTTATGCTGCCACCAAGAAGAGCAATGAGCTGATGGCACATGCCTACAGCAAGCTCTACAACATTCCTTCGACAGGTCTGCGCTTCTTTACGGCCTATGGTCCGGCAGGCCGTCCGGATATGGCGTATTTCGGCTTCACCAACAAGCTTGTGAAGGGAGAGAAGATCCAGATATTCAATTACGGCAACTGCAAGAGAGACTTCACATATGTGGACGACATCGTGGAAGGTGTCATCCGTGTGATGCAGAAAGCTCCTGCCAGACAGGTAGGTGAGGATGGTCTTCCGCTGCCTCCTTATGCCGTGTATAATATAGGCAACAATAGTCCGGAGAATCTTCTGGACTTCGTGACGATCCTTCAGGAGGAGCTGCTGAGGGCTGGAGTGCTGCCGGCAGACTACGATTTCGAGTCCCATAAGGAGCTTGTCCCTATGCAGCCAGGTGATGTGCCTGTGACTTATGCTGACACTTCGGCTCTTGAACGAGACTTCGGATTCAAGCCTTCCACATCTCTGCGCGACGGTCTCCGTGCCTTTGCGCAGTGGTATAAGGAATACTATGGGTAGCAGCTCCGGAAAGGTCTGATTATTGAATGGCGATGCGAAAAACCGAGATTATGACAAATACACACATCGTGATCATGGCGGGTGGAGTAGGCAGCAGATTCTGGCCTATGAGCACCCCTGAATATCCTAAGCAGTTTGTGGATGTGCTCGGCACGGGAAAGACTATGATACAGAAAACGGTGGAGCGTTTTGCCCCGCTGTGTCCTGCGGAGAATTTCTGGGTGGTGACGAGCGAATGCTATACGGGAATCGTGAAGGAGCAGCTTCCGGAGATTCCTCGTGAGAATGTGCTTGCTGAACCTGCAATGCGCAATACGGCGCCGTGCATTGCTTATGCCTGCTGGAAGATACGCAAGCGCTGTCCCGGAGCGAATATCGTCGTCACGCCGGCTGATGCGCGTGTAGAGGATGCTGATGAGTTCCGCAGGGTGATTTCCAGGGCTCTTGAGTTTACGGCATCGGACAGGAGGATCGTGACAGTGGGGATACGCCCTACGCGTCCTGAGACCGGCTATGGTTATATACATGCCTCCGATTATGCCGACGGCGAGCTAAAGCAGGTGGAAGCCTTTAAGGAAAAGCCTGATTATCAGACTGCTGTAAGCTATCTGGAGAGCGGAAGCTACCTCTGGAATGCCGGCATATTCGTGTGGAATGCGGACACGATAGTGGATTCCATACGCACATATACACCGGATCTGGCGCAGAAGATGGATCTGATGGCAGAGTCGTTCTATACTGATGACGAGAAGTCCAGGGTGGAGGAAATTTTCCCTACATGCGAGAAGATTTCAATCGATTATGCAGTAATGGAGAAAGCGGATTATATACACACTATTCCGGGAGATTTCGGATGGAGCGATGTGGGTACGTGGGGCTCGTTATGGACCCTTCTTCCTCACGATGCCGACGGCAATGCTGTGGTGGGGGAGAATGTGCACCTGAATGACTGCCGGGGCTGCATAGTGCATGCGCCTGGTGCATCGAGCGTGGTGCTTCAGGGGCTGGAGGACTGTATTGTTGTGGAACGTGACAGCAGGTTGCTTATATGCAAACTGAGTGAGGAACAACGGATCAAGGATTTTATAAAGTAATGGCTGATAATTATCTGGAGAAAAAGTTCGAGGACATGCGTGCCCGTGCTCAGGCTAAACAGGCCAGAGAACAGCGTATACGGCATCGTGCCTGGAAGAAGCGGATGGAGGCATATCGACGTAAACTGGAATCATCATCTGCTGCCGGTGCGGAAGTGCCAGATGCACTGGATGGAGAAGTAGCGTCCGAGGCCTGAGTTGATGCCGTCGGTCCTTCCTGTGGAGCTGACGTTGTGCCAATAGGACCTGATGCTGTCGTTGAACAGGTCGTTCACTCCGATATTGATTTCAAGTCTTTTGTCTTCAAGGAAACGTCTACCTATGAATATGTCGCATAGGTAGATGTTGTCGTTATATAAACTGTTGATACTGCGTGTATTGCTATATATGAACCCTCCTGTGAACACGAATTCCCATGGCAATACGCATCTGATCTGTGCACGCACCCTGTGGGTGAAGAAGCTGTTGTCCACGCTTCCGAACTTGCCGCTGTACTGGTTGGAGGTGTACCTGGCGCTGTAGCTTATGGTAAAGTCTGTTTCCTTGCTGATATTGCTGTCCAGACGGCCAGAGAGCTGGTACCAGTTGCGGTTTATAGGCACCTTTTCATCGTTGATCATTCCCGGAAGCCTCTGCAGGGATGCCTGTGCTCCTATGTTGAAGTTGCACTTAAGAAAGTCCACCGGCATTGCGAATGCTGTCTTGAACAGCATCTTGCGGTAGCCTCCCATGTTGATAGGCTTTGCAAACTGGTTGTCCTTGCCGAGTAGTATGTTCTTGCCGTCTTCGTCCTTCATAACGATAAAATCAGGATTATTCACAACAAGAGAGTCGCAGAAGTAATTGCCGCTGATTGTATATTCTCCTGAAAACGAGAAAGTGGTCCCGGCCTTCTTGTCGGTGTTGATATATCGCACGCTTGCGGTGTGGAGATATGCCGGCTCGAGGTCACGGTTGCCTGACTTCACATTGCTGGTGCTGCTTCGGTCCACTATGCCCTGAAGAAGATAGCTGCTTGGGTTCTGTGTACGGCCGCGCGCCTCTATCTTGAGGGTGTTTGATTTATTGAACGGAAGGTTGGCGTTGAGCTGATAGACGGGATGGTTGAATGAAGTGATTATGTTGTCTGCGTATGGCAGTTCCGCGCTTCCCGTATATGTGGTGTGTTGCCAGCCTGCTTTGGCCATTATGGATATTTTCCTGAAGGCGTAGTTGTATCTGAGTGTGGTCTCGTGGTGACCGAAGAGGCTTCTGTTGATCGCAGACACGTTTGCCTTGGGACTTGAGGCGTATTCTCCTGTCTTGTTGTCGAAAGGATATACGAGGGTGTGGCCGTCTGTCCTGTTGAAGTTGTATGTGTATTCTGCAGACAGCTGGTTGCGCTTGTTCAGAGGCTCCGTGTAGGTGACTTTTCCGTATCCGGAATGCTGGTCGGTGAGACGGTCTTTGTTGCGGATGTTTGTATAGTCGCTTGACGCAATGTCGGTGTAGTCTGCGTCAGGGTCATTCCATCTGTATTCGTTTGTGTTGTCGAGGATACTGTTACGGTAAAATGTATATCGACCTGAGATGAGTAGATTCCGTTTGGGCTTTGAAAAACGGTATCGGTAGTTCATGGTCGCACCTGCCTTGAATGTCCACCTGTCAGTGTTGCTTATATTCCTCTGATGGCGTCTGAACTCGTCGTCTTTTCCTGTGTAGATATATTTGAGTGAACTGTAGCCGTCTCGTGTGTTATTCAGGTCCTCGAATACGATGTTGGGCCTGAGTGTAAAGGAATGCCGTTTGGATGGATTGAAGGTTATCTTTCCGTCCAGACGATGGGAGGTATTATCTGCTGTGTTCGCATTGCGGCTGCTTGTAAGCAGGGTCTTGTCCGGTGACGATGTGAATGCTTGCTTGTCGCTGACGGGATTGTTTGTGTTGGATATGTCGTTGAAGAAATAGGTCAGGTCGCAGTTTGGACTGCTGTAGTTGGCTCCGAGGGAATGTACGTCCGACACTCCGGAGAGGGCTTTGACTTTAAAGGAACTGTTTGCTGCTGCGTCCAGGTTTGAAGCTCCGGATACTATGTCGGCATTTGTAAAGTTGAACTTGTTGATGTTGTTGCTCATCCCGATGAACGAGATGGTCCTCTTGTCTGTGAAGTTTGTGAAGTTGCCCCCGGCAATGTATCTACCTTCCGGAGATTCCGTGACGTCAGAAAGCCCGAAGCTTCCATATACCCTTCCGGAACTGACGCTGGTTCCCTTCTTGCGCTTCGTGACGATGTTGATGGCCATATGGCCTTCGCCGTCATCGATGCCGGTCTGGCGCGCGTTGTCGCTCAGGCGGTTTATCACTTCTATTTGCTTTACAAGCTCCGCCGGGACATTCCTGAGCGCGCTCATCACGTCGTTGCCGAAGAATTCCTGGCCGTCCAGCAGAATCTGGGTAACCTCGCGTCCGTTTGCGTCGATGCCGCTTTCTGAAACAGAGATTCCGGGCATCTTGGATATAAGACGCTCGGAATCCGCATTGTCTGCGACCTGATATGCGGCCGCGTTGAATATAAGTGTGTCTCCTTTCTGCTCCGATCTTGCCACGCGTTCTGTCTTGACGGTGGCTTCAAGCTCCATAGGCTTGCTGAAGATGCTGCTGTCAGCCTGCTGCGCATAGGATGCCGATGCACCCGCAAGGGAAAGCACCATGCATGTGACCAGAGCACATATGTGGCTGACTTGCATTGTCTTATCTTCTGCGCCTCATGGCACCCTTCATCATGTTGCCCATGTTCGCACCCATGACGGTCTTCATCATCTTGCGTGTACCTTCGAACTGCTTGAGAAGCTTGTTCACGTCTGCGAGGGTCGTGCCTGAGCCGTCTGCGATCCTCTTGCGGCGGCTTCCGTTGATGATGTCCGGATGTTCGCGCTCATATGGTGTCATGGAGAGTATGATGGCCTCGATGCCCTTGAACGAGTCGTTGTCCATGTCCACGTCCTTGAGGGCCTTGCCCACTCCCGGAATCATTGAAGCGAGGTCCTTGATGTTGCCCATCTTCTTGACCTGCTGGATCTGGTTGTAGAAGTCCCAGAGTGTGAACTGGTCCTTTGCGAGCTTTTTCTTGAGTTCGCGTGCCTGAGCCTCGTCGAACTGCTCCTGAGCCTTCTCCACGAGGGAAACGACGTCTCCCATGCCGAGGATACGGTCTGCAATACGGTTAGGATGGAATACATCGAGCGCCTCCATCTTCTCGCCGCTGCTGACGAACTTGATAGGCTTGCCCACGACTGCCTTGATCGAGAGTGCAGCACCGCCGCGGGTGTCGCCGTCCATCTTGGTAAGAACGACTCCGTCGAAATCAAGTCTGTCGTTGAATGCCTTGGCTGTCTCCACTGCATCCTGACCTGTCATGGCATCCACGACGAAGAGGGTCTCGGTAGGGTTGAGGGCGGTCTTGAGGGCAGAGATCTCGTCCATGAGCTCCTGATCCACCGCGAGGCGGCCGGCAGTATCGACGATCACCACAGAATAGCCTTCAGCCTTTGCTTTCTTAATGGCGTTCTGAGCTATCTGGATAGGGTCCTTGACTCCTTCTTCCGCATATACCGGCACTCCGATCTGCTCTCCGAGCACCTTCAGCTGGTCGATAGCCGCCGGGCGGAAATAGTCGCAGGCCGCCAGGAGCACCTTCATGCCCCTCTTGCTCTTGATGTTGAGGGCGAGCTTGCCGGAGAATGTGGTCTTACCGGAACCGTTCAGACCGGCTACGAGGACCACTGCAGGGGCTCCCTTGATATTGATGTCGGAGAACTCGCTTCCCATGAGGGCTGCAAGCTCGTCATGGACGATCTTCACGATCATCTGCTGAGGCTTCACTGCCGTGAGCACGTTCTGGCCTATGGCCTTCTTCTTCACATCGTCGCAGAACGTCTTTGCTATCTTGTAGCTTACGTCGGCATCAAGAAGTGCACGGCGGATGTCCTTCATCGCCTCCGAGATATTCACCTCGGTGATCTTTCCTTCTCCCTTGAGGATCTTGAACGATCTCTCAAGTCTTTCGCTTAAATTTTCAAACATATAATGTGTTTTTATTATTCAAAGTAGTCTATGACCTGCGGCGCCTTGTCGAGCTCGTCGCTGAACACGGACGGAGCAAGGTCCTTCATGTTGTATCGGCTTGCCATCACCTGTCCGTAGGCTCCGGTGCTGCGTATGGCCATAAGGTCGCCCCTCACGCTCAGCGGAAGCAGTCTTCCCGCGCCCCACACGTCGCTGGACTCGCAGACCGGTCCCACGATGTCGTATGCCTGGTGGGTAGGGTAGAAGGTCCTCTGCGAGGCCGAGAGATTCTCGATCTTGTGGTATGCGCCGTAGAGGGCCGGCCTGATAAGGTCGTTCATTCCGGCATCCATGATCAGGAAGTTCTTTGTCTCCCCGCTCTTTACGAAAAGCACCCTTGATATCAGCGAGGCGCACTGTGCCACGAGCGAACGTCCCGGCTCCACATGCACGGCCTGGTCTTCGCGGCGTACGATGTTCTCCGAAATTGTCCTGAACCACGTCCCGAAATCCGCTATGGCGCTTTCATCCGGGTCGTCATAGTCCACTCCGAGACCTCCTCCGAGGTTGATGTTGTTCACTTTAAGGCCGTTGCGCTCGAAGTAAGCCACAATCTCATTTACCCTTTTGCATTCCAATGCGAACACCTCTTCCACCCTTGTGATCTGCGATCCTATGTGGAAGTGCAGGCCGATGAAATTAATGTGCTCGCTTCGGGTGAGGATGTCGATGAGCTTGTCGAACTCATGCTGCGAGATGCCGAACTTGTTCTCGTAAAGTCCGGTGGTCACGTATTTGTGGGTATGTGCGTCGATGTCCGGGTTGATGCGCACCGACACGTTGGCCTTCAGTCCGTGGACATGGGCCATTTCATTGATCACATAGATCTCCTGAAGCGATTCGCAGTTGAATGCCTCGATCCCGAGCTTCAGTGCATTATATATCTCCTTGTCGCTCTTTCCTACTCCGGCATATACAATCTTGTCGGCAGGGAAGCCGCAGTCATGGGCGTGGAGCACCTCGTTTCCGCTGACGCAGTCGGCTCCGAAGCCTTTCGAGCTTATGTATTCGAGAAGCCTGCGCTCCACGTTCGCCTTCACGGCATAGTGGACCTTTATGTCATGTCCGGCAGCCAGTTCAGCGACATGATCCACGGTCTTGCGGAAGAGGTCCATGTCGTAATAGTAGAACGGTGTGGCGATTTTGTCCAGCTTCTCTATTGTGTTGATATCCAGCATCTTGTCTATGTTGTATCTGTCAAGTTTCGTATGTCCTTCGAAATTGTCCGAAAAACGATTGCAAAAATAGCGAAAAAATCCGTAATTTCGCAGATTGTAGTTAATAACTATACGTGGGAGATTGACCTACGTCATTCCGAGGAGGTGCATGCACCGACATGGAAATCTTTGAAAAGGATATCAACATTAAAATTTATAGAAAATGGAAAAAGGACCTATTTCACAATTCATTACGCATCACTATCGTCACTTCAACTCTGCGGCTCTCGTGGATGCTGCAAAGGCTTATGACGAGCACATGAACAAGGGCGGCAAGATGATGCTTGCCATGGCTGGAGCGATGTCTACAGCCGAGCTCGGTCTTTCACTCGCAGAGATGATCCGTCAGGACAAGATCCAGATCGTGTCATGCTCTGCCAACAACCTCGAGGAGGATATCATGAACCTCGTGGCTCACAACCACTACTACAGGGTTCCTAACTATAGAGACCTCACTCCTGAGCAGGAGAAGGAACTTCTCAACAACCATATGAACCGTGTGACAGATACATGTATCCCTGAAGAGGAAGCATTCCGTCGTCTTGAGGACCACCTCGTGGACGTATGGAACGAGATGAAGGCTACAGGCGAGAGACTCTTCCCTTGGGAAGTGATCTACAAGCTCCTCCGCAGCGGCGTTCTCGAGCAGTACTACGAGATCGACCCTAAGGACAGCTGGGTGCTCGCTGCATGCGAGAAGAATATTCCTATCGTGGTTCCTGCATGGGAGGACTGTACTACAGCCAACATCTACACTGCACACTGCATCAAGGGCGAGTTCGAGCCAAGCATGATCAAGAACGGTATCGAGACAATGATTTTCCTTACCGAGTGGTATCGCGAGAACTGCGGTGGCCAGGGAGTGGGCTTCTTCCAGATCGGCGGCGGTACTGCAGGTGATTTCCCTATCTGCGTCGTGCCTATGATGGCTCAGGACCTCGAGTGGCCTGACGTTCCTCTCTGGGCATATTTCTGCCAGATTTCCGACTGTACCACATCTTATGGTTCTTACTCTGGCGCAGTTCCGAATGAGAAGATCACATGGGGCAAGCTCGACATCGACACTCCACGCTTCATCGTAGAGTCTGATGCGACTATCGTTGCTCCTCTTATCTTCTCTTACGTACTCGGCTGGTAATACACCCCGACATATAAAGGTGCGGACTGCTGACCCGGTCCGCATCTTCCATTGCACACTGATATGATTTCGATGAATATTAATCCGGACACAGCTGTCCAGCTTATTGTCGGAGTGGGGGCCGCTGTCCTCGCTGTGCTCCTGATGCTCATCAGGATACCTCAGTCGGACTATTGTGCCAAGCTTTCCTCTTCGAAGCACTCAATCGTGATGAGCTTTCTGATATGCAGCTTCATGATGTTCTACACCATGTCGCAGTATGGGACGGAGCAGATCCGCGATTGGGAACTGTTCACTATGCTCACTATCTATATAGTGGTGCATTTCTCGACTTCCCTGATATCCTATTCGATGATATCGCTCCTTAAGACGGAGCGCCATAAGTGGCAGAACCTCTTCATGCCGGGGCTTTTCGTGTCGGCTGTGCTGGCGTTCCTGCTGCTGGATGTGTACAGGTCAGGCAATATGCTGAATTTCTGGATTGTGTGCCTGGTGGCTATTACTGCCTTCCTGATTCAGTCGGTGACTTATATCGTTCACTTCGACAGGACTTACAAGAAGGCTTTGAAGGACCTGGAAAACTATTATGACGACGATGAGAGCCACAAGATAAAGTGGGTGCGCTTCTGTTATGTGATCACGATGCTCACCAATCTCTTTATCCTCGTCTATATGGCCCTATACTGGTTCCTGGACTATAAGATGGAGATAGCTGCCCTATATACCTTCTGGTATCTGCTTTATATGCTTTACCTCACTTCCAATTTCATCCCTTTCCTCAGCACTCACCGTCTTATCCTGGATGCCTTTGCATACAGGACACTTTCGGGACAGGACCTTATCCAGCTTATAGAGAGCAGAAGGAAGCCCCGCGTGTCGGCTGAGCATGTGGGCCCTGCAGGTGTCAATGAGGCCGATTTCCGCAAGTTGGAGAGGGCTTTGGATAAATGGGTTGAGGAGAAGCATTTCTGCGAGTACGACAAGAGCCGTGACGAAGTGGCCAAGGAACTTGGGACAACCAGGGAAAAGCTCCACCTGTACTTCACGACACGCAAAGGTGTGGATTTCAAGACATGGCGTGCGGAACTCCGCGTTGAAGAGGCCAAGAGACTTCTTCTGGAGAACAGGGAAATATCTATAAATATAATAGGCGAACTGGCCGGCTTCAGCGATCGCTCCAACTTCCACCGTCAGTTCGTCCGTATAGCAGGATGCACCCCGCGTCAGTGGCGCGAGATGCATGTCTGAGTCGTTCCCTATTTAGGCAGAATGCTTTCCGGATCGATGCCGAGCAGTTCCATCCTGCGGAAGAATTCCGGCACATCCTTTTCCATGAATTCCTTTCTCTGAGCCTCGAGCACGCGCTTGCGGGCGTCCGGACATATGAAATATCCGATTCCGCGTCTGTTGTAGATGAGTCCGTCTGAGGTCAGCTTTTCATATGATCGCATCACCGTGTTGGGATTAACTTCTATCTCCGCACCATAATCACGCACGGACGGAATTCGGTTTTCTTCCTCAAGTTCTCCGTTCAGGATGCGTTCACATATGGCGTCGCAGATCTGCAGATATATGGGTCTGTTGTTGTCGAATTCCATTGGTTTTAGTGTTTTAATGTCCTGATTCTGAGGAATATGCCTGCCATGAGCGCCAGATTGATGATGGTGTCGTTGATAGTGTCTATCAAGGCCGCATTTCTGAAGAGCCAGCTGTCGAAAAGGGTGTTCAGGTCGGCGTCAGTCATCATCATGTTGATGTTTGCAGGATTGATAAGGTCAGGGAACATGCTTCTGATGATTGGAGTGGCTATGAATCCCATGGCTATGGAAAATACTATTATTGCCAGGAATGTCTTGGCGGTCTTTGCCTTTTTGAAGCATACGGCTCCCAGAAGGAACGAAAGGCTGACCATTATGATGTCATCTATGTAGAGCAGCGGATTGGTCATCTGCGTGATGATATCCTTCAGGGCCGGGAGTGAGCTGAGCTCGTTCTTTACCTCTTCCGGTATGCCCATGAGGGTCTCGATGAATTCGCTGCCGGCTCCTATCAGGCTTTTTCCGCAAGCCGGGTCTATCGTGCATATTACTGCATCTGCTGCAAGATAGACACCTCCGGTGATGAGCGGAACGATGAAAACCGTCATGATCACCATGCTGAGGAATTTCTCTGTGGCCGATACCGGTACCATGAGCCATGATGTCCCTTTCCTCTTTTCAGTTATCCCGCCGTAGCATTTTGCCGGCATGCTTGTGAAAAGCACGAGTCCTGCCACCAGGAAGATAGCGATGCGGAATTCGAGTTCGGGGCTGGCCCAAGTGCCTGTAATTATGAGGCTCATGCCCGCTGTAATTATGTAGGCAATCAGTCCGGTGAGGCTTATCAGCGCCATGCTGAGGCCATACCCTGCTGCGCAGTTCTTAATGTCTGAGAGCAGATATCTTCCGAATCTGCGGATGTTGAATATGTCGTTCATGTCTGTGTGTCTTATTCGTTTGTTGATTTGTTGAAGATGCTCTTTATGAGGGCCTTGTGGTTCTGGACCGTATTGAAGAGAGCTTCGATGCTGACTTTGCTTTCACCGCAGGCGTTGTTGATGTAAACGCTTACGTTGCTGCCTGGAACCATCTCGCTGTAGAGGGCGTCTTCGGTAGGGATGCTGGTGTAGTCGAAGTAGAGCTTTTCCGTGATTTCGTCCACAGTTGCGTTGAGAAGGACTTCCTGCTTGTCGAGGATTATGATAGGGTCGATGATGTTCTCCAGATCCCTTACCTGATGTGTGGAGATGAGGATCACCGAGTCTTCTCGCGTGTATCTTGTCACCGCCTTCCTGAACTGGGCCTTTGAGGGGATGTCAAGGCCGTTGGTCGGCTCGTCGAGGAAGAGATATTTGCTTCTGCATGCAAGTGCGAATGCGATATGTGTCTTTTTCAGCTGGCCGAATGACATATGGTTCATCTTCCTTTCCATGTCGTTGTCGAAGATTTCCATCACTTCCTTGAATGTGTCCATGCAGAAACCTTCCCAGAAGCGGCCGTTATTGGCTGCATAGTCGATTGCCTTCATGTTGAAGGCCGCCACGTCGTCTCCGAGGTAGTATATTTCAGAAAGAAGAGACGGCTTTCTGTCATATGGGGTCTTGCCATCGATGAGGATGCTTCCTTCCTGAGGCTTTTTCAGGCCGCACAGGAGTGTGAGCAGAGTGGTCTTTCCCACCCCGTTCTCTCCGAGGAGACCATATATGCGTCCCTCTTCGAGAGTCATGCTGATGTTCTTCAGTACGTATTTGTCCTGAGAACGTCTGTCACCATAGGTGAATCCGAGGTTTTCGATACTTATCATATTTCGTTCGTTTTGTGTATTAGTAAAGTAGTACACCGCAAAGGTAATTACATTTTTCATATCTGCAATACCTTATTTGAAAAATTTGTGCACACCCGGTGTTTTTGTCGCCCCCTGTGCACAACAGAGTGCTTTGCAGGTGCTTCTGTCCCATGTCAGTGTGCACACCCGGCAGCAAATTCGCCCCCTGTGCACAACTATATGATTTTTTGACTATTTTTGCGCCCTATGAGTGAAGCATATATGATACCTACCTCTATAAAGGAGGTGAATGCCCTTGGATGGGACTACATCGACGTCATTCTTTTTACCGGTGATGCCTTCATCGACCATCCGTCGTTCGGAACGGCCGTTATCGCGCGATGGCTGCAGAAGCATGGCTACAGGGTGGCAGTGGTGCCTCAGCCCAACTGGCGTGACGACCTGCGAGACTTCCGCAAGCTCGGTGCTCCGAGACTATATTTCGGAGTGAATGCCGGTGCGATGGACTCGATGGTCAATCATTATACTGCGGCCAAGCGTCTCAGAAGCGATGATGCATATACCCCTGAGGGCCGCTCCGGACAGCGTCCTGACTATGCCGTGACGGTATATACCCGCATCCTTAAGAAGATATATCCTGAGGTGCCTGTTATAATCGGAGGCATAGAGGCTTCGCTGCGCAGATTCACTCATTACGATTATTGGCAGGACGCCCTCAAGCCTTCCGTGCTGGTGGACAGCGGAGCCGACTGGCTTTGCTACGGCATGGGGGAGAGGACAATGATAGAGTTCACCAGGGCTGTCGAGGCAGGCAGGAATGTGAGCGACATCAGGAAGATTCCTCAGCTGGGATTCTATATGGACGGACGTTCCCGTCTGAAGGATGCAGTGATCCTGAACTCATATGAGCGCTGCTGCAAGGACAAGGTGGCTTTCGCCGAGAACTTCCATGTGATAGAGACTTATGCCAATATGATGAATCCTCCCGTGCTCATAGAACCGGTGGGAGAGGGATATGTCCAGATTAACCCTACATGGCCTCCGGCAACGGAAAAGGAGATGGACTCGTTCTGGGACCTTCCGTTCACCAAGCTTCCTCATCCGCGCTACAAGGGAAAGCATATCCCGGCTTTCGAGATGATCAAGTTTTCGGTAAACACCCATCGCGGCTGCTTCGGAGGATGTAATTTCTGCACGATTGCCGCACATCAGGGTAAGTTCATCCAGAGCCGAAGCGAGGAATCCATCATTTCTGAGATCAAGGCTTTGGGAGCTCTTCCTGGATTTGCGGGCAATATTTCCGATGTGGGGGCGCCGACAGCGAATATGTACGGCATGTCAGGAAAGAATCAGGAACTTTGCGCGAAATGCCGCCGCAAGTCCTGCCTGTTCCCGAGTCCTTGCAAAAATATGGACCGTTCGCATGCAAGACTGCTGGGACTGTATGAGCGTATCGCCGGAGTGAAGGGCATCAGACATGCATATATAGGCAGCGGCATCAGATATGACCTGTTCCTGGATGAGGACGGATTCATTGACGAGACATCATATCCGTATTTCAAGGAACTGGTGCTGAACCACACTTCAGGACGCCTTAAAGTGGCTCCTGAGCATACGGAGGATTCTGTTCTGAAACTGATGGCCAAGCCTTCGTTCCGCCTGTTCGGGAGATTGAGGATGGAGTTCGACCGTGTGGTGGCTTCTAGCGGACGCAAGTGCGAGCTTGTGCCGTATTTCATTTCCGGACATCCCGGATGCGGCATGAGGGAGATGAAGAGGCTTGCATCGAATCCGGCGCTTCAGGGGCTGTATATGGACCAGGTGCAGGATTTTACACCGACGCCTATGACTACATCTTCAGTCATGTTCTACACGGGACTTGACCCTAAGAATCTGCAGAAAGTATTTGTAGAGAGGGATCTGGAAAGGAAGAAGGAACAGAAGTCGTTTTTCTTCCGTCGCAAGGCAAAGTAAATTTTTGCAAAAAAGTGCCTTCAGTGTTGCTCAATTCAAAAAAACGTTCTATACTTGCACCGGATTTCCAAGTACTAACCTGAATAAAGAATTTATAGATATGACTGTGACACCTAAGAGGAGAGCTGTGGTCAGCTATGAGAATATGTCGGATGAGCTGGCTGCTGCATTTGCTGAGAAGTATCCTAAGGGATACTCGGATTATTTTCCTGATCTGATGAAGTATGACAAGCCTGACGGCACATCGTTCTATGCGGTTACCGTCGAGATTCCGGACGCCATATATCTTGTGAAGATCAAGGTAAAGACCGATGATGCAGAGGACCTGGAGCGTTGGCTTGACGGAGAAGACGGGGATGATGCAGACGGAAATGACGGCGACAGCCTTCCGGATGACAATATATCTCAGTATTCCAACGGTGACGACGACGTCGCAGACGGAGAATAATGTAAAGATATGGACCGGACGGCGATTTCTCCCGTCCGGTTTTTTATAAGCGATGGCCAGGGTCAGATTTATAGTAAAGGACATTCTTGCACCTCTCAGGCGTCTTCTTAAGAAGATGAATGAGAGGGATGTCATGATGATTCTGTCTCTTTTCGTGGGTGTGGCATGCGGATTTGCGGCCGTCACCCTGAAATCTGCCATTATGTTCATCCATCATGGCCTTACGTCGTGGTTTGACGGCTCTGCCTTCAATCTCCTGTATCTTGTATATCCCGGTGCCGGAATGCTTCTGGCGATGCTTTTTGTCCGCTACGTGATCAGGGACAACATCGGACACGGTGTGACAAAGGTGCTTGTGGCTGTCTCGAAGAACGAGTCCAAGATACGCCCCCACAACATGTGGTCTTCCATGCTGGCGTCTTCAGTGACGATCGGTTTCGGAGGTTCCGTGGGTGCCGAGGCTCCTATCGTATATACCGGAGCAGCCATCGGTTCGAATGTGGCCAGATATATGGGCCTGTCATATAAGAATATGACCATTCTGCTTGGTTGCGGTGCCGCAGGTGCCGTTGCAGGCATTTTCAAGGCTCCTCTTGCAGGTGTGCTCTTCACGTTGGAGATACTGCTGTTCAACATCTCCATGAGTTCCATACTTCCGCTGCTGCTTTCTACAATATCTGCAACGGTAGTCTCTTATGCGGTCTATGGAAGCCAGCCTCCTTTCGAGTGCACCATCTCGCCTTTTGTGCTGGGAAATATACCTTATTACCTGATACTTGGCCTGTTCTGCGCCGCATGCTCAGTGTATTTCACGAGAATGACCCTTTGGCTTGAGGACAAGATCAAGAGCATCGAGAAGCCGTTTGTGCGCTGGGGCATATCAGCGGGCTGTCTGGGACTTCTGATATTTCTGTTCCCGCCTCTGTTCGGAGAGGGATACGAGTGTCTCCATGAGCTTCTGAACGGCGGCACCATCGACCTTGAGGGTCAGACCATTCTGGCATTCCTGCTGAGGAATGCATGGCTTGTGCCCGTATTCTTCCTGCTGGTATTGCTGCTGAAGGTGTTCTCGATGTCATTTACCAATGCCGGAGGCGGAGTCGGAGGTACGTTCGGTCCGACGCTTTTCATCGGAGCAATTGCCGGCTTCGTGGTGTCGCGCACCATCAATCTCATTGCAGGAGGCGGACTGGTGCCGGAGCAGAACTTCGTGCTTGTGGGTATGGCTGGTCTGATGGCTGGCGTCATGCAGGCTCCGATGACGGCCATCTTCCTTATCGCGGACATGACAGGAGGATATGAACTGCTTATTCCGCTTATCATCACGGCCACAATTTCATATGCCGTCACAAGGACTATTGAGCCATATTCCATTTATACGAAGCGAATTGCCAAGAAGGGCGAACTTCTTACCCATGACAGCGACCAGGCTGTGCTCACGCTTCTGAAGACTTCTGACCATATTGAGTCGGATTTCTGCACGGTGAAGATAGATGCGACCATGCGTGAGCTTGTGGATGTGGTATCGAAGTCTAAAAGGAATATATTTCCGGTCATAGATTCCAGGAATCATTTCCAGGGGTATGTGTCTTTGGAGGATATCCGTCGTGATATGTTCAAGTATGACCAGTATGACAAGCTGCATGTATATAATTTCATGCGCTCGGCTCCGGCTTATGTCTATGTGGACGACAAGATGGACAACGTCATGATCAAGTTCGAACAGACAGGAGCGTGGAATCTTCCTGTGGTGGACCATGACAGGACATACATAGGCTTCGTGTCTAAATCCAAGATATTCTCTGCTTATCGCGAGCAGCTCAAACAGGTTTCACATGATTAAAGATATCTATATCAGCTTTATGGCTGACCGCCTGCAGATCAAGGACTGGCAGGTGGAGAACTGTGTCTCGCTCTTCGAGGAGGGAGCCACCATTCCGTTTATCAGCAGGTACCGCAAGGAAAGGACAGGAGGTCTGGACGATGTGTCTGTGGCCGAGGTAAGGCACTGGAATGATGTGTTTGCGGAGATGGACAAGCGCAAGGCTACCATCCTGGATACCATACAGCAGGCAGGGGCTTTGACTCCGGAGCTGCGTTCGGCTGTGGAGAATTGCGTGGATGCGCGCGAACTGGAGGATCTTTATCTTCCGTATAAGCCTAAGAGGCGTACCCGTGCGACTGTCGCGAAAGAGGCGGGACTTGAGCCTCTGGCGGATAAAATGTATTCGGTGGCAGTGGGTGATCCTTATGCAGAGGCACGCAAGTTCCTGAATGATAAGGTGGCTAATGTGGAGGATGCTTTGGCGGGAGCCCGTGACATCATAGCCGAGAGACTTAGCGAGACAGCTTCGGTGAGGGAGACTCTCAGGCAGATTTTCAGGACGAGAAGGGTGGTGTCGAAGGCTTCGAAGAAGGCGGCAGGGGCCGAGGCCCAGAAATATAAGATGTATTTCGAGTATTCGTGCCCGCTGGACCGCATAGCCCCTCATAATCTTCTCGGACTGCTTCGCGCAGAGGCGGAAGGCTTTGTGAGTGTGAAGATTGATGCGGATGCAGAGAAGTGCGGCAAGAAGATATATTACGATTTCTGTCAGGAAAGAAGGTATCCTTCGGCTGCTCTTGCGGAGCAGATACATATGGCTTTTGACGATGCGTTCAAGAGATTGCTGGAGCCTTCCATCTCGAATGAGGTCCTGAAGGAGGCTAAGGAACGTGCTGATATAGAGTCTGTCAGGATATTCGGTGACAATCTCCGCCAGCTTCTGCTGGCTCCGCCTGTGGGCCAGAAGAAGGTCATGGCTATAGACCCGGGCTTCAGGACCGGCTGCAAGGTGGTGTGTCTGGACGGGCAGGGAAACCTCCTGCATAATGAGGCGATCTTCCCTCATCCGCCTGTGAGCGAGAAAGTCAAGGCTATTCAGTCGGTTTCCTCCATGGTGCAGAAATATGGAGTAGAGGTGATTGCCATCGGAAACGGTACGGCCAGCCGTGAGACAGAAGAGTTCATCAAGCGTGTGCCTCTTCCGTCAGGTGTGCGGGTGTTTACCGTGAGCGAGGATGGAGCTTCGATATATTCGGCTTCCGAGGTGGCCCGTGAGGAATTCCCGGACTATGATGTGACCGTGCGTGGTGCCGTGTCTATCGGACGTCGTCTGATGGACCCTCTGGCCGAGCTTGTGAAGATAGACCCTAAGTCGCTGGGAGTGGGGCAGTATCAGCATGATGTGGACCAGAGTCTCCTCCGTGAGAAACTGGACAATACTGTCGAGAGCTGCGTGAACAGCGTGGGCGTGAACCTTAATACCGCAAGCAGCTATCTTCTGAGCTATGTTTCAGGCATAGGTCCGGCTCTGGCGGATAATATAGTGGAATACAGAAGCGAGCATGGGGCATATACTTCACGCCGTGAGCTTCTGAAGGTGAAGAGGCTCGGAGAGAAGGCTTTTGAGCAGTGTGCCGGCTTCCTCAGGATCCAGGGTGGCAGCGATCCTCTGGATAATTCGGCTGTGCATCCTGAGGCTTATCATATTGTGGACAGGATGGCAGCTGATCTTGGAGTTTCCGCCAAGGAGCTCGTTGGAAATGCTGAACTTTGTAGCAGAATAGTGCCAGAGAATTATGTCGGAGGAGATTTCGGACTTCCTACAATAAATGATATCATTGCCGAGCTACGCAAGCCCGGGCGCGACCCTCGTGAGTCAGCCCAGGAATTCGAATTTGCTCATGATATTCATGTAATTGAGGATCTGCATGAAGGAATGGAACTTCCCGGAATAGTTACTAATATCACTGCCTTTGGAGCCTTTATTGATATAGGAATCAAGCAGAATGGCTTGATTCATGTCTCCCAGATGGGCGTCAAAGGCCTTGCAGACCCGTCCCGCGTCCTCAAGCTGCACCAGCACGTGAAAGTCGCGGTCCTCTCGGTGGACCTTGACCGCGCCCGCATCTCGCTTCGTCTGGTGAAATAATGAAGCCTATAAAACTAAGGAGAGGCTGTAGAGAGAAAATGAGGAGAGTGATTTTGTTTGCAGTTCTTATGACTGCTTTTGCAGGTGTGGCCGCTGCTTAGCCTGTTGATACAGTGTATATTCCGACAATGAGTACGACGCATATACGTTTCAGTTCGGAATTGAAGTATGTTGATTTGTCGAATAGAGTAATCAGTGCAAGAATTGTGGAGGGAAGCAAGGATATCGTTGCGGTTAAAGCAAAGGAGACCTTTGATTTCAAGACTACTATGTCATGCCTGGAGGCAGATGGAAATCTGCATACTTTTATTGTCGCGTATGATGAGAATCCCAAGGAACTGATTATCGATACGAAGAGGAAAACGTATGTGAAACCTGAAATACCTGCAGAAACATCTGTAGGTGATACATTGTCGGTATTTTAGCAACTGTCTCAGATGGAAAGGGGAATTTATCATATAGGCGATATCGGCTATGATATCAAGGTACTTTGCGAAAATATCGTCATAAGGAATGATATGACCTATATAGTGATAAGTATAGAAAACAGTTCAGGCGTCAGTTATGGATTGTCAAGCCCTCGCTTTGTTATCGAGAGTACGCGTAAGACAAAACGTGGACTGGTTTATGAAAAACAAGTGTTTCCTAAACATACTTCGGGAGAAGACCAGACATCACCAAGATCAAAGTCTGTGCTTGCCTTTAACTTCGACAAGGCGACACTCGGGAAAGGGCAGGTATTCAGAATATATCTGTATGAAGATAACGGACCGAGGAATTATGTCCTGAATTTTGTGAATTTCACGATTGTTGCTATATTCGCAGCACTAGAACTCGCCGAGCCTCTTGACAATGCTTAAATAGGCGGGTCTATTTTTTTTATTATACTATGATTAGTTTTAACAAGACATATTGCGACTCACCTGCAAAACCCAGTGTCTGTCCGCTGAAATCAGAACATCCGTGACCTCTGCACATCCTGAACCTGCTGCACATCCGTGACCGACAGTATATCGTCGTAACATGGAAGGCTGTTCTCTTTCCACGACGCAAAGTTTCGGGCTG
>CANBDX010000036.1 GCA_947367315.1 uncultured Bacteroidales bacterium
GTTCTTGACAGATGGAAGAAGAATCATGCGTTCGAAAAGTCTCTTGAATTGAGAGAAGGTGCACCGGAGTTCATTTTCTTCGAGGGTCCGCCTTCAGCTAACGGTATGCCTGGCATCCACCATGTCATGGCGCGTTCAATCAAGGATGCTATCTGTCGTTACAAGACTCAGAGCGGCTATAAGGTAAATCGTCGTGCTGGATGGGATACACACGGCCTTCCTGTAGAGCTTGGTGTCGAGAAGATGCTCGGTATCACAAAGGAGGATATCGGAACTAAGATTACAGTCGAGGAGTATAACGATGCATGCCGTAAGGAAGTCATGAAGTACACTGCAGAGTGGGTGAACATGACCGAGCGCGTAGGTTATTGGGTGGATATGAACGATCCGTACATCACTTACGACAACCGCTACATCGAGACACTCTGGTTCCTTCTCAAGAAGATCTATGACAAAGGCCTTCTCTACAAGGGAAAGTCTATCCAGCCATATTCACCTGCAGCAGGTACAGGTCTCAGTACACATGAGCTCAACCAGCCTGGCTGCTATCGTGACGTGAAGGATACAACTGCCGTGGCTCAGTTCAAGGTGGTTCGTGACGAGAAGTCGGAGTTCCTTTACAGCGAAGGAGTACAGCCGTACTTCCTCGCATGGACAACAACTCCTTGGACCCTCCCTTCAAACACAGCTCTCTGTGTAGGTCCGAACATTGACTATGTAAGAGTAGTCTCAACAAACCCATATACCGGCGAGGCTGGCCTCTATATCGTGGCTCAGGCTCTCGTAGGTGCACACTTCAACCCTAAGAAGCAGGAGTTCACAGTGCTCGAGGGAACCCTCAAGGGCAGCGAGCTCACAGGCATCACCTATGAGCAGCTCATCCCATGGTTCAACCCGGGTGATGGCGCGTTCAAGGTGATCCCAGGTGACTATGTGACTACTGAGGACGGTACAGGTATCGTTCACATCGCACCTACATTCGGTGCTGACGATGCCAAGGTGGCACGCGCTGCCGGTGTTCCAGGTCTTCAGGTTGTTGACAAGAACGGCGACCTCCAGGCTCAGGTTGACCTTCGCGGACGTTTCTTCTGCGTTGAGGACCTTGATCCTGAGTATGCAGCAGCCAACATGTCCCCTGAGTACGCTGAGTGGGCAGGCCGCTATGTAAAGAACGCATACGACGCAACTCTCGGTGAGGACGCTCCTACACTTGATGTGGACATCTGCGTGATGCTCAAGCAGCAGAACAAGGCTTTCAGAATCGAGAAGCATACCCATAACTATCCACACTGCTGGCGTACAGACAAGCCGGTTCTCTACTATCCGCTCAACTCTTGGTTCATCAAGACAACTGCGGTACGCGAGAGAATGATGGAACTCAACGAGCAGATCATGTGGAAGCCGGAGTCTACAGGTACAGGACGTTTCGGCAAGTGGCTCGAGAATATCCAGGACTGGAACCTCTCACGTAGCCGCTACTGGGGTACTCCACTTCCTATCTGGCAGACAGAGGACGGCAAGGAAGCTAAGTGCATCGGCTCTATCGCAGAGCTTTACGCTGAGATCGACAAGGCTGTTGCAGCAGGCTTCATGACTGAGAATCCGTTCGCTGCAAAGGGCTTCAACCCTGCAGACATGTCAAAGGAGAACTATGACAAGATAGACATCCACCGTCCGTACGTAGACAACATCTTCCTCGTTTCAGACAGCGGCAAGAAGATGGTACGTGAGCTCGACCTTATCGACGTATGGTTCGACTCAGGTGCGATGCCTTACGCTCAGGAGGGACTCCGCGGCATCGACTCGGAGAAGTTCGGATGTACAGCAGACTTCATCGCAGAGGGTGTTGACCAGACACGTGGATGGTTCTACACACTTCATGCAATCAATACAATGGTAAGCAACAAGTGCGCATTCAAGAGGGTTATCTCAAACGGTCTCGTTCTTGACAAGGACGGAAATAAGATGAGTAAGCGTCTTGGTAATGCGATCGATCCATTCTGGGCTCTTGACACTTACGGTGCAGATGCTCTCAGATGGTACATGCTTACAAATGCGCAGCCTTGGGATAACCTCCGTTTCGACGTAAATGGTGTTGACGAGGTACGCCGTAAGTTCTTCGGAACACTTTACAACACATATTCATTCTTCGCGCTCTATGCAAACATTGACGGCTTCGACCCTAAGGCTGAAGCGGTTCCTATGTCAGAGCGCCCTGAGATTGACCGTTGGGTGATCTCGCTTCTCAATACCCTCGTGAAGGATGTTGTGGCAGCTTATGAGGATTACGACATCACAACAGCAGGCCGTCTTATCCAGGACTTCGTATGTGACCATGTAAGTAATTGGTATGTACGTCTTGGAAGAAAGAGATTCTGGGGTGGTTCTATGGATACAGACAAGCTTTCAGCATATCAGACACTCTATCAGGTGCTCGTAGCTGTGTCAAAGCTTGCTGCTCCTATCGCTCCATTCTTCATGGACCGTCTCTATCTTGACCTCGTTGAGGGCGAGTCTGAGTCAGTACACTATGTACCGATGCCGGTTTGCGACGAGTCTGTGATCGACAAGGATCTCGAAGAGCGTATGGCTCTTGCTCAGAGAGCTACATCGATGGTGCTCGCGCTCCGTCGCAAGGCAGAGATCAACGTTCGTAAGCCACTCTCGAAGCTCATCATCCCTGTCCTTGACCCTCGCGTGAAGGATCAGCTCGAGCTCGTGAAGGATCTCATCCTCAATGAGGTCAACGTGAAGGAGGCTGAGTTCATCTCTGATACAACAGGTCTGATCACAAAGAAGATCAAGCCTAACTTCAAGACTCTTGGTAAGATCTACGGAAAGCAGATGAAGGAAATCGCAGCTGCTTTTGGAACTCTCTCACAGGAGGTTATTTCAGAAATCCAGACAGCAGAGCTCTCTGGCACAGGTTATGTCTTGAACTTGCCTTCAGGTGATGTTACTCTCAATAAGGGTGACTATGAGATCTCGTCAGAGGATATGCCAGGTTGGCTCGTTGCTACAGAAGGCGCGATGACTATCGCCCTCGACGTGACAATTACAGAGGAACTTAAGCAGGAAGGTGTGGCTCGTGAGCTCATCAACCGTATCCAGAACCTCCGTAAGAGCAGCGGATTTGATGTGACTGACAAGGTGACAGTATGCATCTATGCTGACGGCGATGACCTTTCTGAGATTGCTGCATCACTTGCAAACTTTGCAGAGTATGTTGCGGCACAGACTCTCGCACTTTCAGTAACAAGCGCTCCTATGGCTGAAGCCGCTGATGCTCCTGAGGTAGAGTGGAACGAGGGAACAATCAAGATTAAAGTAGCAAAATATTAATAACGATAAACTAAAGAACTATGGCAGAAGAAATGAAGAACGCACCTGAGTTCAAGGTACGTTACAGTGATGAGGAACTCCAGGAGTTCAAAGCCATCATCCTTGACATGCTGGAGAAGGCTAAGAGTGAGTATAAGCAGCTTCGTGATATCATTACACATGACTCAAGCAATGATATTGAAGACACATCTCCTACATTCAAGATCATGGAGGAGGGAGCGACAGCACTTTCAAAGGAAGAGGCTGGAGCACTCGCGCAGCGTCAGTACAAGTTCATCCAGAACCTTGAGGCTGCTCTCATCAGAATCGAGAATAAGACATACGGAGTATGCCGTATGACAGGAAAGCTCATCCCTAAGGAGCGTCTCCGTCTTGTACCTCACGCAACTCTTACTGTTGAGGCTAAGGAGATGATGAACAAGAACAAGTAGCCTTTATGAAACTTTCAAAAGGTAATTGGCTTGTAATATTAGGAGCAGTGCTCGTTGTACTTGACCAGGTCATCAAAGTCCTGGTCAAGACAAACATGGACCTGGGCGAGACCATAGACGTCATCGGAGATTGGTTCAAGCTCCATTTTGTCCTCAATAAGGGAATGGCTTTCGGAATGGCATTCGGAGGCTTGTTCGGCAAGGTATTGCTGTCGCTTTTCAGAATTGTCCTCTTCGGCTTTCTGTGCTGGTGGATAGGCAAACTGTCAAGACGTAGCGATGTTCCGACAGGTGTGCTGGTAGGTCTGACAATGATTACAGCAGGAGCTTTAGGTAACATTATAGACTGCTTCGTATACGGACTCATATGGCCAGAAACAATCACACCAGGAGCTCCGTTTGCATTCATGTTCGGTCAGGTGGTAGATATGTTCTATTTTCCGCTCTTTGACTATAAGCTGCCTTGGATGGACTATCCTCGTACATTCTTTGGAGCTGTATTCAACTTTGCGGATAGCTGTGTAACATGCGGTGCATTTTACTTGTTGCTGTTCCAATACAAGTTTTTCGCAAAAGAAGAAGAAAAAACTGCAGAATAATTTGCAAGTTTCGAAATAATTCGTACCTTTGCAATCCCAATACAAAGGGATATATGACAAGCGTCATAAATCCCATCCTGGGATTCACATTTTGGAGAGATGGCAGAGTGGTCGAATGCGGCAGTCTTGAAAACTGTTGATCTTCACGGGTCCGGGGGTTCGAATCCCTCTCTCTCCGCACAAAAGTGGCTTACAGATATCTGTGAGCCACTTTTCATTTATAGTATCCCAAAAAATATCCCAAAATCACTTTGGAAATGTAATTTCAGTTGCAGGAAACTGCATGTGACTCTGAATGGTTTTATTTTTTTTCTATACTTTTGCATAGTATGAAAATTCTGTACCTATGGAGAAATGTATTTATTTTATATTCTGTTCTTTGATTCTTTTCAGTTGTGCTGGCAAGGTGCATTATTCAGAAGAGATAGAGGCTGAGTTGGAAAAGTTGGATAAAACTATTGCAGCCAAGGAAATGATCGAAACACAGAAAGAGTATAGAATATCGTTGCTTCGTGATGAACTTGCTGAAAGTACATCAAGTAGTGAGGAGTATAATGCTTATGATAAGCTGTTTGATGAGTATTTCCAGTATAATGTGGATTCGGCTATATTTTATGCTGCGAAGAAACTGGATCTGGCTCAGGTTATGGAGAGCATGGATTGCATTAAGGATGCTCATTTCGATCTGGCTGACAGATATATCATGTCCGGACTATATGAGGCTGCACTGGACCTGTTTGAAGGATGTGGAGATGAACTGAAGACCGATCCGAGATACTTCAGTCTGATGAATACAATATATTCGACTTTGGAAAAATCGACCTGCGATCCGGCTCTAATAGCCAGGTACTCGATTGAAAAAAATGCTTATAGAGCGGCTTTCCTGTCAAGCCTTGATGACAAGGATATCGGTTGGATCTTTGTGAAGACAGACAATCTTTCAGCAGAAGGCAATAATGAGGAAGTTCTGTCACTGCTTCTTCCATTGGCAGATGACAATAAACTTGATATCAAGAATCAGGGAGTCATATATTATACTATAGCCAGAGCATATAGTATGCTTGGTGATTCTGATAATGCTGTCTTGTGGTACGCAAAAGGCGCAGTCAGCGATCTTTCTGTACCGAAATATGAGTATATGTCGCTGTATGAGCTTGCTGCGAAACTTTATGAGTCGGATGACATCGAGAGGGCTTATAAATATATAACACGCTCTATCGAAGATGCCGTACGTTCAAACGCACAGTTACACAAGCAGTTGTCTTCTCAGATACTGCCTGTCATATCAGAATCGTACAATAAATATATCTCATTGAAGAACAGATATATAAAACTGGCTCTTTTTATTTCTTTACTTCTTCTGATGCTTCTTGTCATACTGTCAGTCTTCCTTATTCGTGAGCGAGCACGTGTCGTTCTGGCGGAGAGACAGACAAAAGAGATCAATCAGCAGCTTAAACAACTTACGGAAGAACTTCGTGATAATGTCAGAATCTTACAGGAAACCAATCTTGTCAAGGAAATGTATCTTGGAAGATACCTGAGCATGTGTTCAGATTATATTGACGGCTTGGAGAAATATCGTACTTCATTGCGCAAGATAAGTAAGGAAGGTGGTGACCTTGTGTCTGCACTCAAGTCCAAGGAGTTCATGGAGAAGGCATTGGAAGATTTCTACTCTCAGTTTGATGATACTTTCCTTGAACTGTTCCCTGATTTCATCGTGCAATTGAATGAGTTGCTTCAGGAAGACATGAAGGTTTCCTATCATTCAAGAGAAAGACTTTTGACTACAGAATTGAGGGTTCTTGCCTTGATACGCCTGGGAGTGAACGATTCAGTGAAAATCTCCCACTTCTTACGCCGTTCCGTATCCACAATCTATAACTACCGCGTGAAGATGAGAAATTCTGCAATATGCGATAGGGAAGAGTTCGAAAACTGCATAATGCGAATAGGAGCACGTCAGTGACGAACTACTATTTCCCTTACGTGTTGTGTTTTATAATTATTTTATAATCAAATAATTAGATATGGTTTAAATCCGCTGGCTGCTACTACTTTGCTACTACATATTTGAATTGAGATGCTTATTTAGTTAATTTGTCAAACGAAAATTAACCATATTATTTACTAACACAAACCAATTTCATTATGCTAAAGCAAGGAAAAGCATTCGGGATACGGATGTTTGCATTCATTTTAGGAATGTTGCTTACGTTGTGTGCCAGTGCACAACCGATCAATGTGCGTGGTGTTGTTATGGATACCGCAGGCGGAGTTCCGGGGGCATCAGTCGTTGAGAAAGGCACATCTAATGGAACCATCGCTGATGTTGATGGTAATTTTACAATCAGTGTTTCCCCTGGGGCAGTTCTGGAGGTGTCCTGCATTGGATATGTTACAGTTGATGTTCCCGCAGGAAATGGTAGCGGTCTTCTTGAAGTAATAATAAAGGAAGATACCGAACTTCTTGAAGAGGTGCTTGTTATTGGTTATGGAACCATCAGAAAGAGCGACCTTACTGGAGCAGTTTCTGCTGTAAGCAGTGACGATCTGAAGGATTCACCAATGCCAAGTGTCGGTCAGGCGCTTCAAGGTAAAGTTGCAGGCGTCCAGATTATTGATGCCGGTTCTCCAGGTTCTAATGTAAACATCAAGATTCGTGGTCTAGGATCCATCAACAATTGCGATCCGCTTGTTGTTATTGATGGTGTGCCTACTGATCTTGGACTGAATGCTATCAATCCGGCAGATATCGAGCGTCTGGATGTTTTGAAGGATGCTTCTGCTACTGCCATTTATGGATCCCGTGGAGCAAATGGAGTTGTGATGGTGACAACTAAGCGTGGTAAATCAGGAGACAGCAGGATATCCGCTTCGGCTAACGTGTCATTTCAGAATCCGACGAATGTTCCTCAGATGCTGAATGCAGCCCAGTATGCTCAGCTCAGCAACGAGATGATGCTCAACAGCGGCAGAAACGCTAACCCTGACTGGGTGGATCCTTCTGTACTCGGCGTAGGAACAAACTGGCTTGACGAACTCCTTGGAACAGGTGTCATGCAGAACTATTCTGTAAGCTACTCTGGTGGAAATGATAAGTCAAGCTACTATGTATCAGCAGGTTTCGTAGATCAGACAGGTGTGGTGAAGAATACAAACTATAACAGGTTCACCCTCCAGAGCAACAGCGATACCCAGCTTCGCAACTGGCTCAAGATCTCAAGCAACATCACATTCAGTACTGATGTCAAAGACAACGGAAGCTACAGCATCGGCGATACTATGAATGCTCTTCCTGTTCTTCCTGTAAAAGATGAGGATGGTGAGTGGTCTGGTCCTACTGGCAATGCAGAGTGGTTCGGTAGCGTTCGTAATCCTATCGGAACTACATATATGAACAAGTCGGAGACTACAGGATACAATATCCTTGCAAACTTCACCGGCGAGATCAAGTTCACAAAGTGGCTCAAGTTCAGAAGCACATTCGGATATGACGCTAAGTTCTGGTTTACCGACAGCTTTACTCCTAAGTATGCTTGGAAGCCTATCGCAGTAGAGCAGAGTACACGTTACAGAAGCAACAACAAGTCATTCACTTACCTCTGGGATAATTACTTCCTTTTCGACCATACATTTGCCAAGAAGCATAATGTGTCATTTATGGCAGGTACATCGGCTCAGTGGAACAAATATGACTATATGAGCGGTGAGAAGGCCGAGTTCCTCTTCGACAGCGTCAACCAGATGAACAACGGCCAGACTATGAAGGACATCAGCGGTAATATGAGCGAGTGGTCTCTTTTCTCAGTGATGGCACGTGCAAACTATTCGTATGATGACCGCTACCTCCTTACTGCAACAGTTCGTCACGACGGTTCAAGCCGTTTCGGAAAGAACAACCGTTGGGGTACATTCCCTTCAGTATCAGCTGCTTGGCGTGTCTCAAACGAGTCGTGGTTCCCACAGCACGCAGCGGTAAACGACCTTAAGGTACGTGCAGGATACGGTGTGACCGGTAGCCAGGCAAGTGTATCCAACTACGGTTACCTCGCAGTATATGAAACAGGAGTCTATCCATTGGGATCATCCATCAACGGAACAGGCCTTCCTACTCTCTATTCAGCAACTCTCGCCAATCCTTCTATCCACTGGGAGGAGATCGCACAGACCAACGTAGGAGTTGACATCGCACTCCTTGATTCACGTATCCAGTTCTCAGTGGACGGATATATCAAGAATACAAACGATATGCTCGTTAAGGCTGCAGTTCCTATCACTTCAGGATTCGAGGATACAGGTACAACTTACGCAAATGCAGGTAAGGTCCGCAACCAGGGTGTCGAGATGCAGCTCCACACTGTAAACTTCGCCGGTCAGTTCAACTGGGAGACAGACCTCTCAGCTACCTATAATACCAATAAGATCATCGACCTCAACAGTGATGTTCCTTATTATATAAATCAGGTAAACAACTCTTATGTGACTATGCTCCAGAAGGGTTATCCTATCAACGTATTTTACGGCTATGTTACCGACGGCCTCTTCCAGAACGAGGCTGAGGTGGAGAATCATGCTTACCAGCCTGGTGCGGCTCCTGGTGACATCCGTTACCGTGACCTCAACAACGACGGTGTGATCAACGAGGAAGACCGTACAGTGATCGGAAATCCGAATCCGACCTGGCTCTTCTCTATGAACAACCGTTTCGAGTGGAAGGGACTTGAGCTTTCTGTATATCTTCAGGGAGTGGCAGGAAACTCTATCTACAATGCAAACAACATCGAGAACACAGGTATGGCTGCCGCTATGAACCAGACTACAGCAGTCCTCGACAGATGGACAGGTGAGGGTACAAGCAATTTCATCCCACGTGCAGTCTATGGCGACCCTAACCAGAACTGCCGTGTGTCAGACCGCTTCATCGAGAACGGTTCATACCTCCGCGTGAAGAACATCACTCTTGCATATTCATTCCCATCAAGACTTCTTGAGAGAATCCATCTCCAGGGTCTCCGTCTTGCTTTCGTATGCGAGAACGTAGCCACTATCTCGAAGTATTCGGGATTTGACCCTGAGGTTTCGATCAATGGTATCGATGCGTCACGTTATCCTATCCCTCGGACATACAGCGTAGGATTGAACATTAACTTCTAATCAGCCGTAGAAAAATGAAAAACACAATAAAATATACGATGATCTTGCTCGCAGCCGCTATGATGGCTTCCTGCAGCGATTTTCTTGAGAAGAGGCCATACGATGCTGTCGATCCGGATATGACAGTGACTGAGGATGTGGCTGTCGCATTGACAAATGCCTGCTACAGCACCCTTATGTCTTCAAACCTCTACAATATGCGTATGTGGAGTCTCGATATCCTCGCCGGTAACTCCAATGTAGGTGCAGGTGGCGGTACCGACGGTCTCGAAACCATTCAGGCAGCTGACTTCATCACTCAGTCAGACAACGGTATGGCGCTTTATATGTGGCGTTCACCTTGGCCGGGCATCGCACAGTGCAACATCGTGATCAACAGCCTTATTGATGCTGAGATCGACGAGTCGGTGAAGGCTCAGTGCCTTGGTGAGGCATACTTCCTCCGCGCACACTACTATTATATCCTCGTACGTCTTTACGGAAGCGTTCCTATCCGTACTGAGCCTTACGATCCGAGCACTTCAGCTCATATCGCACGTGCTACACTTCAGGAGAGCTACGATCTTATCATCGCTGACTGCCAGAAGGCTATCGAGTTTCTTCCTGCAAAGGCTGAATACACTGGTTCTGACCTCGGACGTGCCTGCAAAGAGGCTGCAATGTGCCAGCTTGCAGACGTTTATCTTACACTTGCTTCAAAGGACAACTCGCTCTACAGTGAGGTCGTGACCCTCTGCGAGGATATCGCAAGCTATGGCTGGGATCTTTCTACCTGTGATTTCGCAGCAAACTTCGACGCTACCATCAACAACGGTCCTGAGTCACTTTTCGAGGTGCAGTATTCAGGCAGCACAGAGTACGATTTCTGGGGCGGAAGCTGCCAGAGCTCCTGGGCTTCTACATTCATGGGTCCACGTAACTCGGATTTCGTAGCCGGTTCATACGGATGGAACCAGCCTACAGAGGAGTTTATGAGCCAGTGGGAAGAGGGTGATCTCAGAAAGGACGTTACAGTATTCTATGAGGGATGTCCTGACTTTGACGGCAAGGTTTACAAGAAGACTTTCTCCAATACAGGCTACAACGTGCGTAAGTTCTGCGTTCCTAAGTCAGTATCTCCAGAGTACAATACAAACCCTGCAAACTGGATCGTTTACCGTTATGCTGACGTTCTTCTCAAGAAGGCCGAGGCTCTCAACGAGATGGGTCAGACTGCAGCAGCAGAGACTCCGCTCAACATCGTACGTAAGCGTGCAGGTCTTCCGGCAGTAAGCGGTCTTTCACAGGACGCAATGCGTGAGAAGATCATCCACGAGCGCCGTATGGAGCTTGCATTCGAGGGACACCGCTGGTTCGATATGATCCGTATCAATAACGGACAGTACGCTCTCGACTTCCTCCACTCTATCGGAAAGACCAATGCAAACCTTAATCGTCTGATCTTCCCGATCCCTCAGACTGAGAGAGACGCCAACCCGCTTATCGAGCAGAACCCTGGATACTAATCTAAGTTATAAGGTTTAAAATATGAAAAGAAATATATTGAAATTCGCTTCATTCATCTTCGGATGCGTCGCTCTTGCATCTTGTGTGGATGATAATTATATGGAGCTTGACAAGGGACACGACGAGCTGACTCTTTCTGTCAATGCATCGGAATTCGTCCTCAATGAGGCAGAGCACGGTGATGAGGCACTTGCTTTGACCTGGACTACCGGTACCAACTTCGGTACAGGCAACAAGATCTACTATACACTCGAGATCGCCAAGGCTGGAACAGATTTCGCTGCACCATACGTTGTAGTTGACAACAAGATCCAGACTTATTCATTCAATGCTACCGTAGAGGAACTCAATAATGCTGTACGTTCTTTCTTCGGAGAGTCTGAGGAGACATTTGCTCTCGAGGCAAGGGTAACTGCAACAGTTCCTGAGACAGACGAAATTCAGGAGAGCGTGGTCGGATTCAACGTGACTACCTACAAGCCTGTGACATCTGTTCTCTATATCTTCGGAGACGGTACCAAGACCGGTTGGTCTCTCGATTCTATGGAAGAGATGAAGAGAGTCGATAACGGTATCTTCACCTGGACCGGTAAGCTCTTCGGCGGCAAGGCATTCAAGTTCGCTGTTCAGAGAGATTTCATCCCTACATATAACTATGCGGCAGAAGGAAAGCTCGTTTACCGTGCTACTTATGATGAGCCGGATGAGTGCTTCTATGTGGCTGAGACCGGTAACTATCAGGTGGATGTAAACCTCCTAGACCTTACCATCAGCATCAAGGCAAGCTCGGCTGAGACTCCACTCTTCGACAGTCTCTATCTCATCGGAAATATGACAGGCTGGGGCTTTGAACCTTTGACTGTTGACCCGATAGATCCATTCCTTTTCCGTCTTGGTAAATTCTTTGATCAGGGAGGTGAATTCAAGTTCGCTACTGCCGATGGCAGTTGGGAGAATAATTTCAAGGCTCCATATGCAAATGCACCTTACACAGAAAGTAAGACCGTATTCGTAAGCGGCTTCGACCCTGATGACAAGTGGAACCTTCAGGATTCGGAAATCAACAAGGCTTATAAGATCTGCTTTGATATCAGGAAAGACAGAGAGCGTATGCTTATGTCAGAATTTGTTCCTTATGAAATGATTTACCTTATAGGTAGTGCATCTCCTGCAGGATGGGACCTTGGCAACGCGACGGAGATGATTCCAGGCGATGATGCATATATCTTCACATGGGAAGGTCTGCTGGTTGAAGGCGAACTTAAGTTCACGTGCGATAAGCAGAGCGACTGGAACGGTGCATGGTTCATGGCATCAGAAAGCGGCAAAGCGCCTGCAGGTGAGATTGAGCAGATGCTTTTCATTGATAAGTCAAGCGACTGGTGCAAGAGTCAGTATATAGAGATTGGTATAGGTGACCTTGATTATAAGTGGAATATTACTGAGGCAGGTACTTATGTCATCACTCTAGACCAGCTGAAGGAAACAGTATCAATAGTCAAGAAATAATTGTGAAAAGGTTATTATATCCGATAGCCGTGATTATTCTCGCTGTGTCCTGCGGAAAAGATCCGCAGGGCGGCGAGAATCCTGGTAAAAATCCGGGCACAGGCGAGACAAACAGCGTTACTGAAGTAATCGCTGTTCAGTCAGACATTACAATCGATCTCAAGACCGACAAAGCAATCTATGCTCCGGGCGAGGCGGTGACATTCACCGCTGACAATATCCCTTCTGATGCAAAGATCAGATACCGTCATATGGGCGAGACCATCCACGAGCAGGCAGCTTCAGGCAATCAATGGTCCTGGACGGCTCCTTCAGCGGACGGACAGGGCTATATGGTTGAGGTCTATCGTCAGAGGGATGAGAAGACCGATCTTATTCTGGGAACCATAGCTGTCGATGTTTCAAGCGACTGGACAATGTTCCCTCGCTATGGCTTCGTCGGTGATTTCGGCAAGAATAAACTTAATGATGGTGTCATCGAGGCTGAAATGGAATTCCTGAACCGTTGCCACATCAACGGAGTTCAGTTCTACGACTGGCACAACAAGCATCATTGGCCTCTAGGCGGAACAATGGAGACGCTCGATGAGGTATATAAGGACATCGCAAACCGTGATGTCTACAATGCGGCTGTGAAGAAATATATCGATGTACAGCACGGCTACGGTATGAAGGCGATGTTCTATAATCTTGCTTTCGGCGTTCTCGATGATGCTCGTGAAGACGGTGTAAAGGAAGAATGGAACCTTTACAAGAAGTCAGGCCGTGAGGATCAGGATGCACATACGCTTCCCGGCGGTTGGAAGAGCAATATCTATCTTGTGGATCCGGGTAATGCCGAGTGGCAGAACTATCTGATCGAGAGGAACAAGGAGGTATATCATCACCTTGATTTCGACGGATTCCACATCGACCAGCTCGGAAGCCGCGGTACACGCTATGACTGGAATGGAAAGCAGGTGGACCTTCCTGTAGGATATGCGTCATTCATCAATGCGATGAAGAAGGCACATCCGGACAAGAGACTGGTGTTCAATGCGGTATCAAGCTACGGATCGAACAGGATAGCCGGAACGGGAAATGTGGATTTCTGTTACAATGAGGTGTGGGGAAGCGAAGACCAGTTCAAGGATCTCTACACCATCATCAAGACCAATGATATGAACAGCGACCATACCCTCAAGAGTGTGTTCGCCGCCTATATGAATTACGAATGCAGCAACAGTGAATTCAATATCCCGGGCGTACTCCTTACCGATGCGGTGATCTTTGCCCTCGGAGGCGCGCACCTCGAACTTGGCGACCATATGCTCTGCCGTGAGTATTTTCCGAGCCAGGACGTGAAGATGAGCAGTGCCTTGAAGACAATGATCGTACGTTATTACGACTTCATGACTGCATATCAGAATCTTCTCCGTGGAGCAAGTTCAAAGGCGGAGGTGCAGGTGGAAGTGGTAAGCGAGGCTACCAGAAAGGTTCCTTTCAACAACTGGCCTCCAAAGGAAGCTTCTGTCACTACATATGCCAAGAAGATTGGTGGAAAGACCATCATCAACTTCTTGAACTTCAGAACAGTGGACAATCTCAGCTGGAGAGACCTCAAGGGTACCAGACCTGCTCCTGCAAAGGTCATCAAGTCACCTGTAAAGATCAAGTATGATGCAAAGGCGACCAAGGTGTGGGTGGCTTCACCTGACCAGCACGCAGGTGCGGCTCAGGAACTTGCCTTTACCCAGGAGAACGGATATATTTCAGTAACTCTTCCATCGCTTGAGTATTGGACAATGCTTGTAATAGAGTAATTATGCGTAAGATTTTAACAATGATTTTCTGTCTCATCGCTCCTATGCTTTATGCGGGCGATGTGACAGGAAATTGTCTTTCATACACGCAGGACGGACGCTGCGTCAACTTCTCTCTCGAAGACGGTTCGGTAATTCAGTTGCGGCTCTGCAGCCCTTCCGTGGTGCGTGTCTGGTATTCTCCTGACGGGACATTGGTACGGAGCAACGGATCATTCGCAGTAGTGAATGAAGACCTTGAAGATATAGGCGAACTCATTGTGAATGAGCAGAATGCCTGCTATGAAATCTTTACGGACAAGCTCCGTATCAGGGTGAACAAGAACCCTTTCAACCTTCAGATCTTCGACAAGTGGCAGAAACTGCTTTTCAGCGACCATCTGGACAAAGGACATATAAGCGAAGGAACGAAGAAGATCGAGTACAAGTCACTCCGCCGTGACGAGCATTTCTTCGGCCTTGGCGAAAAGACCGGCAAGCTTGACAGAAGAGGCGAGAGCTACAAGATGTGGAACAGCGACAAGCCTTGCTATAGCACAGTTGAGGATCCTCTCTACAAGAGCATACCGTTCTTTATGAGCAGCTACCGTTACGGTATCTTCCTCGACAACACATACAAGACTGAATTCAAATTCGGAACGGAAAGCCGTGACTATTACAGCTTCGAGGCTCCGGATGGAGAGATGATATATTATTTTATCTTCGGAAAGGACTACAAGGAGATAATGACCCAGTATGTGGGTCTTACCGGCAAGCCGATAATGCCTCCACGCTGGGCTATGGGCTTCGCTCAGTGTCGCGGACTCCTTACAAACGAGACCCTTACCTACGAGATTGCAGAAGGCTACCGTAAGAGGGGTATCCCTTGCGACATAATCTATCAGGATATAGGATGGACCCAGCATCTTCAGGATTTCGAATGGAGAAAGCCTAACTACCGCAATCCCCGCAAAATGCTTTCCGACCTGGATTCTATGGGATTCAAGGTGATTCTTTCACAGGATCCTGTCATTTCCCAGGCCAATAAGAAACAATGGCGTGAGGCGGACAGTCTCGGTTATTTCGTGAAGGATGTGAACACGGGCAGAAGTTATGACATGCCTTGGCCTTGGGGCGGAAACTGCGGAGTGGTGGATTTCACTCTTCCTGAAGTTGCAGACTGGTGGGGAGCATATCAGCAGAAGCCTCTCGACGACGGTGCAGCAGGATTCTGGACCGATATGGGAGAGCCGGCCTGGAGCAATGAAGAATCTCCAGAGCGCCTTGTGATGAAGCATCATTTAGGAATGCACGCCGAGATTCATAACGTCTACGGCCTCACCTGGGACAAGGTGGTGACCGAGCAGTTCAACAAACGCAATCCTGACAAGCGTATATTTCAGATGACCCGTGCGGCTTATGCCGGTCTTCAGAGATATACCTTCGGATGGACTGGTGACAGCGGCTGTGCCGACGATGTGAACAAAGGATGGTCACATATGGCCAATCAGATTCCGGTACTTCTGTCTGCCGGATTAGGTGTGATCCCATTCACAACTACCGATATATCAGGGTATTGCGGTGATATCAAGGACTACCCTGCAATGGCAGAACTTTATACCCGCTGGCTTCAGTTGGGTGCATTCAATCCTCTCAGCCGTATCCATCACGAGGGCAACAATGCTGTCGAGCCTTGGCTTTTCGGAGATGAGGCGGAGAAGAATGCAAAGGCCGCCATCGAATTGAAATATACACTTCTTCCGTATATCTATACTTATGCCCGTGAGGCTCACGATCTGGGACTTCCTGTCATGCGTCCTATGGTAATGGAGTTCCCTATGGATACGGAAACATATGACCTTGATGCTCAGTTTATGTTCGGTGAGGAGATTCTTGTGGCTCCGGTAGTGAAGAAGAGTGCACGTACCAAGAATCTCTATCTTCCTGAAGGATTGTGGATCGACTTCAATGACAAGAAGACGGAATATACCGGCGAGCAGTGGCTTACAGTGGATGCCCCATTGAACTTTATCCCTATGTTCGTTCGCAAGGGAAGCATCATTCCGCGTATGCCGGTAATGAACTACACTCGTGAGCATAAGGTATATCCTGTGACATTCGAGGTCTTCCCGGCCATCGAGGGAGAGAAGGCGGAGTTCTCATTATATGAGGATGATGGAGAAAATCTCGGCTATCTTCGTGGAGAGTATCTCCGTACTCCGGTTTCCTGCACAACTTCAGCCGAAGGATATGAGATCGAGATAGGGGAGAGAGAAGGAAGCGTCTACAAGATCGAGGGTGAAAGAGAATTCATTTTCAGAATATACACTGAAAGACTCCCTAATGCAGTGCTTCTGGACGGAGTGAAGGCTAAGAAAGGCAAGGTCTGGACTGCAGACAAGAAGGAAGGAATCTGTGAACTGCATATCGCTGATGACGGAAAGAAACATAATGTAAAATTTGTATTCTAATGAATGTAAGGTACTTATTGTGCGGATTGACTGCTATTGCCATGGCTGCTTGTACAGACAAGCCTGAGCCGGAGAAACCTCCTCAGCAGCAGCCTGAACCTGAGCCGGAGGTAAATACGGAAATCGTATGGGACGAAGGGGTTCAATATGTCTGGGATGATGCATATATTCCGGAAATCACTATAGAAGTCCCTGTGGAGCAGTGGAACAATCTGCTCAAGGCATATGACAAGAATCAGCATACTGAGGAATATGTTCATTGCAATGTGAAGTACGACAGGGGCGGAGAGATTACATACATCGAGGATGCGGCTCTGCGTCTTCGCGGTAATACCTCTCGTGTGCGTCCTGAAGGCAGCCATGGCCAGATGCACGAAAAAGACAAGGCTGACTGGCATAAATGTCATTTCGGACTGAATTTCCGCAAGTACAATAAGGACGACGAGCACACTATCAAGGGTATCCGAAAACTGCACCTTAAGTGGTTCAAGGAAGACCCTTCGCATGTGAGGGAACTTTTCTGCTATGATCTTTTCAGGCGGGCAGGAATCTGGACCGGACTCCAGGATATCTATTGCAAGGTGTGGGTACATGTTGAGGGAGATTCCAAGCCGGCATATTTCGGTGTCTACAATATGCTGGAAAGAGTCGATGACCATTACGTGAAACGCAGAGTGGCCAAGTTCGGAAGTGATGAGGGCAATCTTTGGAAATGCGTGGTAGGAGCTGATTTCAGGAACATAGATCCGGGAAAGATCGGCCCTGACAGTGATGACAAAGACTTCCCTTATGAGCTTAAAGAGAATGAAGGAACTTTTGAAGAAGCCGCCGCACAGCTGAAGAACTTCATTTTGAATGTCAGTCAGCTCAATGACGAGGACTTTTATAAGTGGATACAGAGAGTCTGTGATGTAGAGCTTCTTCTGAAGACATACGCTGTGAATGTGGCATTGGGAATGTGGGATGACCATTGGAACAATTCCAACAATTTCTACATCTATTTCAATTCCAACAGTTCCAGGGACTATAAGTTCTTCTTTATACCGTATGACTACGATAACACCTTGGGTACCAGTCATGTATGCGGTGCTCAGACTGATTCCGGACGTCACGATCCATACAAATGGGGCAATCAGGGAATTCTGATCGAACGACTTCTTAAGTATGACGATTTCAGGGAGATCTACAGGGCTGAACTTATGAGGATGATCGATCCTGCAAACGGATTCATGGACTATGATTCAGCCGTAGCCCGTATCAGAGACTGGCATGGCAGGATCCAGGGAATGACTTCCAACGACACCGGTGACGGTATGGAGATAAAGGACCGCCCTGCCAGCTGGGGAAATCACCACGAGTACAGGCTTCTTGACCCGGATCCGAATGTGAACTTCTTCAAGATCAAGGCTGAAACCATAAAAAAGATGAAATAAATAAAACGATATCATGAAGAAATTTTTGTTTTTACTGCCTTTTGCTGTCCTTGCATCTTGCCAGGAGAAGCCTATTTATGAGAACGACTCATACACTATGTATGCAGACAGAATCGTTCAGGGAGAGTATACCGGTGTAGCGGAGTCTCCTTATAAGATCGTTTCGAACCTTGATGGAGAGGAATATATCTGGGAGAAGAAGAACGATCTGAGTACATATCCTGTTCTCGAGACACCGTATCTGATCGAGGAGACAGCGTATAATATCGGTGTGGACGAGAGCGTGAATGCTGTCGAGCATGACGGAACTCTTCGCACCGGAACAGAGTGGGGAGGTGTGTGGACAAGAGATGTCAGCTACAGTATCATCCACAGCATGTCCTTCATACAGACAGAGGCTGCGAAGACCAGCCTTATGTGCAAGGTGAACTCAAAGGGTGAGATTGTTCAGGATACAGGTACAGGCGGAGCATGGCCATGCAGTACAGACCGCGAAATCTGGGTGGGTGCCGCTTGGGAAATCTACAAGGTGACCGGTGATATGGAGTGGCTCAAGACAGTATATCCTATCGCCAAGAAGTCACTTGAAGTGGATATGAGGACTGTATTCGAGCCTGAAACCAATCTCGTAAGAGGTGAGTCTTCATTCATTGACTGGAGAGAGCAGAGCTATCCTGCCTGGATGGAACCAGCCGACATTTATGATACAAAATGCCTCGGAACCAATATGGTGTTCTATATTGCCCTTACATCTGCAGCCGAGATGGGCCGCATTCTCGGTGATGATGCGACTGCAGAGGAATTTGAGGTAAAGGCTGGACAGATCAAGAAGGGCATAAACGAACATCTCTGGATGGATGACCTTGGCTATTATGCACAGTATCTCGGCGGTCGCAATGATGACATTCTCTACACAAAGAGCGAGACTCTCGGCCAGGCACTTTCTATACTTTGGGGAGTTGCAGAAGGCGAACGTGCGGCGACTCTTTCAGAGAAGATGCCTGTAGTGGACTATGGCGCTCCGGTATTCTGGCCATGGATTCCGGACCAGCCGCCTTATCACAATCAGGCGGTGTGGCCTTTCGTCCAGTCATACTGGATTCATGCCAGCGCTAAGGCCGGAAATGAGGAGGGTGTCCTCCATGGTGTCGGAGCGGTATGGCGTGCAGTCATGATGTATGCAACCAATAAAGAGAACTATGTAGCCGATACCGGCAACTGGAGAGGCACGCAAATCAACTCAAGCAACATGCTCTGGAGCCTTTCAGGTAATCTCAGCATCACATTCAAGCTTCTTATGGGTATGAACTTCGAGGCTGATGCAATCAGGTTTGCCCCGGTCGTGCCACGCAATCTCAAGGCTAACAGAAAGATCGAGAACTTCCGCTATAGAAATTCGACCCTCGATGTAACCGTATCAGGTTATGGTGATTCAATCAAGAGTTTCAAGCTTGATGGCAAGAAGATGACCGAAGCTATGGTTCCTGGTAATCTCGAAGGTCATCACACTGTGGAGATAGTGATGTCAAATTCGTTCAGGAACGATATGAATGTGAATTATCAGCCGGCAGTATGGACTCCGCTTATGCCTGTAGTGACCCTTTCCGGCGGTAGATTGAGCTGGGAACCGGTTGATGGTGCTGTGGTTTATGACGTGTATGCAGGCGGAGAGAAGGTTGCAGGTGCCACTTCGACTGAAATATTGATTGATGATGAGTGGAGCGGCGATATTCAGGTTGTTGCCGTTGCAGCAGACGGAACACCTTCCTTCCCGTCTGAGCCTGTCAATAACAGCCAAAAGATCTGCGAGGAGTTCTCTGAAACAATGCTGACAATGAAGAACGGCAAGGAATTCAAACTGACAGTTGACGTGCCGGAATCTGGTGAATGGTCCCTTTCCTGGAATTATGCCAACGGTACGGGACCGGTAAATACAGACAACAACTGTGGCATCCGAATGCTTTATGTAGATGGTATAAGAGCAGGGATCAATATCTTTCCTCACAGAGGTACAAATGAGTGGAATAATTGGGGGTGGACAGTTCCTGAGAAACTTGAATTGTCTCAAGGTGTTCATACATTTGTCCTGAGATGGGAACCAGATGCAGATAATATGGACCTGCAAATCAATGATTTCAAAATCAGGTCATTGTGTCTTACGAAACAATAACATCAACGAAGGGTTAGTAGTAGTTTTTCAATAGTAATGATGAGGCCGCTCATATAGCTTTCATACAGATATCTGATGGCATATTTTGTTGTCGCAGTCGGCGAGGAAATTGTATTCAGAGGCATCATGTTCCGCTTGCTTGACAGCCAGTTCAACCTATGGGTCGCATTGATTATTTCCGCAATAGTATTTGGCGCTGCTCATATAATAAACCCTAATGCAACAGTAGTCAGTACTGTAGGAATTTCATTGGCGACAGGAGTACTTTTCGGTCTGTTGTTCAAATACTACAGAACGCTATGGGTGCCGATCGGTATACATTGGTCATGGAACTTCGTTCAGGGAACAGTAACTGGATGCCCTGTATCCGGTGGCGCTCCGGACTACAGTATTCTTCAGACTGTAACAAATGGTCCTGAATTATTTACCGGAGGTCTCTTTGGCCCCGAGGCTTCAATCATAACAATGATTGCAGGACTTGCACCTTGCATCTGGCTTGTTATTAAATTGATGCATAGAAAATAAAATTCACATTTATCTAACAATTACAATCCTCGGCAAATCCTGTCGGGGATTCGTTATATATATAAAGCTGCACTTGACTTCGGCCTTCGCCTGGGTTCACGACTGAGTTATGTTTTGTTGTGTTAAAGTGTTACTCTCCTTTTTTCAAGAGTTTCCACTTTATGTCTTTTCGTCGTCTTGCATCTTCCAAAGTAATCATTCTTTGGTCGTCTGTGATTCGGATGGATCCGTCTTTTCTGAAATGTGCTGACTTGATGACATCTGTGCGGTCTGTGTAATCTATGAGTCTTTCATATTCTCCATACCGAATGCCGTTTATGTAGATTGTGCTGTCTTTCAAGATGCTGCGAAGCGTGTCGGCGTATAACCGAAAGTCAGCTTCTTGTGACCTGCTGAGCTTGATTCGGGCTTTGGCGTCTTTCCTTTTGCCTGCTTTTACTTCCTGATATGCAAGATGATATCCTGATCCAGGGTGTGGTTGTTGGCATTCGATCTGGGATTTGTAGAGCTTATGTCCTAAATACATAGGAGTGTTGATGAACCAGAAAAATACTGATATTCCGGTGGAAATAATAATTGCTAGGATGATGCATAGAACTTTGGCATTGAGATTCATGTGAACTTCCATCAGTGGTGGACGCTTCAGTGATTCTTCCATTTTCTGGTGTATTTCATCAAATTTCTGGTAGCAGTAGTCAGAGACTGTAGCTTCCATGTTAAATCCTACTATAAGGTTCTGCACAATACCCTCTACCTCTTCTTTGACTACATTTATCATGTCCTCTTTTTGAATAAGTTCGAATCTCTTACCTTGTGCCCTTTGTTGTTTCATTGCTTCAAATGACTCTTGGAGAGAGTCTTTGTGCATTGTCAGCGTGTTGGCGATAGTTTTCTGATCGGCTCTAGTCTGAGAGATATCATTCTTTATCTCCTCAAGAATTGGGTCGATGACTTCTACCAGATATGCCTCAGCTGTTGTTTCTGTCTTTACTTGTTTCTTTGCCATTATAAACTCAATTTAAATCCAAGTTTTTGACTCGGTCGGTTTTCCTCATGTCTTTCCGGTTCAGGTCTGAAGGTCTGTTTGATGCTCTTTATGTCTTGAGCAATGTTTGCCTTCTGATTTTGAATCCGTGATAGTTTGTTGTCTTGATATGCAATTACCAAGGATGCTGTTAGTGCTGTGACCAGCGTTGTGAGAGGTGTGCTGAAACCTATTGCTAGCATGACCGCTAAAGCTCCCTTTGCTATATTTGCCGGAAGGCTCTTCTGTAATTTTTTCTCCTCTTTCCAAAGTCTGGATATCTGTTTTTTCAGCTGTTCGCATTGGTGTTCCACTCTTGGTGGAATTCTATGGGTGTCCTTAATCTTTGCGTGTAGGTCAAGAATGTTTTTAGCATCCTTTCGCAGTTGTGGGAAGTTATGCCAGATTATGATGATACGTTCAAGGTTTTTGCAGCTGTACTGCCTGTCAATCTTGCTTCCGCTGAATTTGCAGGTTACGGTCTTTCCTGTGCTGTCTTTTATCTGTTTTGAGAATGATATGCCACATGGTGATCCGTTATTGTCTAACTTGAGTTCTGTGGTTACTCCGTATTTGCTCATGAGTACGACCGGAAGCTCCTTGATGTTTTTGACTTCTGGTATTGCACTGGCAATATCTCGGGAGATTTCATAACGGGCCGCTTCGTACGTGTGTTGCCTGCAGTCGGTCGGAATCTCGCTTTGTTTTGCAGATTTATGGCTTCCCCAAGAGAATCCCATTTCATTGGTGATTTTCTTGCATACCTCAGCATTGCGCTTGCGTTCCATGTAGTCGCTTATCTTCTTGCCGTTGTTGTCTACGGCATTAGCTACTACGTGGCAATGAGGGTTATCGGTTCCGAGGTGTCGGGTTACCAGGTACTGAGTATTGCCATATCCCATTTCGTTGAGATATTGTCGTACGGCTTCCATCATGACCTCGTTGGTCAATCTTTCTGCATCTTCTGGCGGCCAGCTGATCGCAAAGTGCTTGACTGGTTGTGAGACTTTTGGATTCAGAGCGGCCTGCATCTCAAAGCTGTCTGTTATGTCTTGTAAGTTTGGGGTCATGCGTCCCCATGTGTCGAAGTCCATGTCAATCCCATAATACCCGATCGTCTCATAGATCTGTTCTTTGCCGAGCAATCCTTCATCATATTTGATCGCTCCGCCAAAACTTGCTCCGCTTGTTATCTTTACCATCATTGCTTCAGCTTGTTTTGAAATTCTATCCTCAGTTCTTTAATCTTGTTAAGTTCTTCGTTCATTGTTTGAACATAATCTATGCAGTTTCCTGTCTGCATGTTTGCTTGGATGGCAATCGGCCTGATGTTTATTCCATAATTTCTTAAGTTAGTGCTTAGTTCCTTGTAGAGCTTTATCTCTTCGAGTGTTATTCGAGGGTGAACTACTGACTTAATGATGCACAGACGCATAAGGTCGGAGTGGGAAAATTCATTCACGACCTTTATACACTCTTCGTATTTCTTTGCTGAGATTTTGCAGTCTATTAAAGCTTTCCTCAGATATTCATATATGGTCATCTTGAATTCCTCGATTTTGGCATTTATAATCTTAAATTCCATATCGTTCACCTTTGTGCCGATAGAATGGCTGCGCTTTTCGTTTTCAGGAAGTGGTGGTCTGCCTCCTTTATTTTTCTTACTACTTTCCATAACTAACCTTTGCGAACTTGAGAGCGACTCTGCCTGAAAGGCAGGTTTTGGTTAACCCAAAACACAAACTCGCTTTACTCACTTCGTTCGTTTATTGTACACCTTTTTCTTCTCTTTTTAGGAACCTGAAACTCTGCTTTTCTCCGCAATGTATCCGCATTATCAGCTTTACCATCTCTCTTGTATCGGGGGAGTTTAACCACTGCGCCAGCTCTTGATTGCATATTACTGTGATGCAACTGTCTGTCTTTGCAGGTATGGATATGCGAATCATGGCGTCCTTCAATGATGGCTTTGCTTTGTTGTAGATTTCTTCCCAAGCCTTCATAAACTGCGTCGGAAAAGGAGTTTTGATCTGATTTTTGACTTTCCAACTTCTAGCAGCTCGTTCTATTCCTTCATCGTTATCAAGAATTTCTCCGCCTCCGAGTTTCCATCCTTTTTCTTTGTAATGATCGTAGAACTTTTGAGCTTCAATTAGCGGACTGCAATTGTTTTTAAAGAAAAAGATCGGCAATATCTTTTCCTTCACTTGTTCGAATGATGGAGGAGTCACAACATTATCTTTAATATTATCTTTTGTATTATAGACAATATTATTGTGTGTAATTTCTTCACATCCTGGTGTAACCTTTCTTCCCATTTCGGTGTGAACAAACTTCTCATCTTGCTGTGTAATTTCTTCGCATCTAGGTGTAACCTTATTTCTCACCAATCCATCAAGGTGTGCAATTTCTTCACAGCTTGGTGTGTAAAAAGGTAACACCTTGTCGAGATTTGTGAAGTAATCGTATGACTGAAGTCCAGGATGCTTAGATTGTGAGCGTATTATAAGACCTTCTGATCTTAGTTTCTTTAAGATAGTACTGGTCTGTTTTCTGGAAAGCTTGTATTTCTTTGCCAAATTCTCTTCGCTTTCGAACATGGTTTTGCCTTTTCTTGAGAAAGAAAATACTAATGCATAGAGAATCAGTTCGTTCCCGCTCAATTTTAGCCCATTGCCGGACATCCAGTCTTCTACAAGAAAACTAGACATGGCCGAGATTATTTAGGTTCTTTGCGTTGATCCCTTTGTGATTTTTGATATTCGTCAGCAAGTTCTCTTGCTTTGTGGACATCAAATATGATCCTTTTGCCGATTTGAGATACGATGGCTTTGTCAAGGACTCCTATCTTCTTTAGAGCATAGACTGTGCTTTGACAGCATCCTAGCATTGTCGCTAGTTCGTTGACTCCGTGAGCATAGAGTTTGGGCTCATTGTTTTCTGTTGTGGGATTTAAGCTACCTCGAGTGAGCTCGTTGAGTTGCAGGAATTCTTCTCCTGTCATCTGCCAGAGAGGTTTCTCCAGCAGAGGATGGTTGTTTGTTTTGTGCATATTAAATGACGTGTAATTGTAAAACTTGCTTAATAGTGCCAAGTATCACTACTTGACTCCAGTTATTTTGCAAAGTTATATAATTTATTTTCTAACTACAAAAAGAAATTACTATTAAAACAAAACAAATATTTTTAATGTAGTAGTTTTGGGTTGTGTATCTTGTTGTTATTCAAGCTATTTTACCTGTAAAATACAACATATTATGAAAAATGTTAAACAAAATATTGTTTTTTGAGAATTTATCCTTACCTTTGCACCCGAAAATGACGTGTGAATGCCTTCTGTGGGCAATGATTGTGAAAAAACTTGCTTTGTGTGTCACCTTGTTATAATAGGTGGGAGAAATTATGAATGCTATTGTTGATGCTGCAGCAATATGTAAGGCTGTTGCTGTGGATTTTAAGATGAAAGGTCTGACCCATGAAATGGCTGCTAGTCAGCTGGGGTGTAGTAAGCAGACCGTGTCAAATCAGATTTCTGGAAAGAAGAAGTTTAGTTTGAAGAGTGCTCAGAAGTACGCTGAGACTTTTGGGTACAATCTGGAATTCCTATTGTTTGGAAAGGGAGAGCTGAATGGTTGCCCGACTAATGTAAATTCCAAAGATGTGGCTACCACTGTTCATGTGTCGAATGAGGTGCCTGCCTCTATTTCTGTGAAGCAGCTAAAGCAAATTCATAATTTGTTGAGAGTGCTTAATAATAATGATGCTTGCAATGCGTTTGATGCAGTCCTTGCTGGTGATGAGAGTAAGTATAAATCTTTGTATGAAAAGCTTCGTCGCGATTTTGGTTGGGATATCTCTCTTGCTGCGGTGGATAAAGAATATCTTGATAGGATACGAAGGGTGCTATCTGATGTTCAGGAAAGCAGGTCAAAGATTTTAGCAAGCTATATAGACGATGTTATGACTTCGGGTGGATTTTATCATATTCAGACACTCATGGATAGTTGTAAAGATGACATCCTCAGGCTTCAGCAAGAATATCCGGAATATATAAAAGGTGATCTGGATTAAAGTCTATGAGGCTGCGTGTTTACAATATTCTCATTGTATTCGCAGTTAGGGTGTGAATTTTCAGTAACTTGCTGAAAGTTTATACCATCATCATAATAATAAGAGTTAGTAGGGGTGTTCAGCATTGCTGGGCGCCCTCAATGTTTATCATACTGCGGATTTTTCTGGAAAATCTGAAGTGATGTTGCGGATTTTCATCAAAATAAGACAGAGGCAATGCTGTATGGCATTGCCTCTGCTATGAACACCGAGGGGAAGAAGACAACCGTTAACGGTTAAGTCCTATCATCTTATAGAGCCTCCCTATTGCATCTATAAGATGAAACAGAACCTTCACAATTCGACTAAATACAAGACATATCCATATCTTAGATTTAGCCTTCTTTGTGGTGCCAACTTCGATACGAAGCTTCACCAAGAGCGAAAGCTTTGTTTTCATAATAGAAGGATAATGGCATTAT